>JAUILT010000082.1 GCA_030432925.1 Bdellovibrionia bacterium
AAAGGATTGGTTTATGATCAGTGTTGGAATCGATATCGGTAGCTTCAGCATTAAGGTCGCTGAAATTGATGACTCTGTAAAACCTTATGAAGTGACTCAATTCAAAGAGTTTCCCCTTTCTCAAGATCCCAATAAAGATCGAAAAATTGAAATCGTTGATACTCTTCGCAACTTGGTAGCTATATATGAAGACTCAGCTCAGTCTGTGCATTTTGTACTAGGGATTCCCGAATGGAAAACCAGCCTTCGCCGAAAGGTCTTTCCTTTTAAAGAGCGCCATAAAATTCTTAAGTCACTTCCTTTTGAACTCGAAGATGACATTCCCTTTTCTCTAGAGGACTCCATCTTTGACGCCCGCATCAGCCGCTACGCAGGACCTATGGCAGAGGTCATGGCTATCGCCTGCCCTGAAGAGACTGTCGCAGAAAACGTACAACTCGCTAAAGATATCGGAGTAGACCTCAGTACTCTCAGCGTGGACGGCTTGGCTATTCCTAATTTATTGACACCTTGGTGGGAACCCCCTCTTCAGGAGGAGGCCGATCTAGACCTCATGGACGACAATGACGATGAAGATATGGACTTTGATGAGGCAGAAACCAAGATCGGCCCCTCTCCTCTAGCACTACACATGCACCTTCATATCGGTCACCAAAATACTCTTGTCTTATTCTTTGCTGGCAAAGTCCTGAAGTCTATAAGAAATATCGATTGGGGAGGGCAACTACTGGCAGAGGCCATTTCCCGCAAATATAAAATGCATTTTATTGATGCCCTTAAAGAGGTTCAAAAAAAGGCCTTTCTCCTTACTAGCAATGACGGCGCCAATAAAGATCAAGTGGTCTTCTCAGACACACTCAAAAATGAAGTAGATACACTGGTTCACGCCTTAAGACTGACTATTGTTAACGTGGAGTCTGAATTGGGAGCCAAAGTCCATAAGGCAGAATTCTCTGGCGGGGTTTCTCAAATGAAAAACTTAGGCCCCTACCTGACCACACGAGTGGAGTGTCCTTTCAATAGGTTTTCAACATATAAAAATCTTCCCTCTGTAGCCATCTCCTCATCGGAAAATGTCGAAGCCGTCTCTCCAGTGGCCATTGCCCTAGCCATTGAAGGTCTGAAAAGACCAAGAAACCCAGCCATCAACCTTTTAAAAGGTCGGTTCTCAAAACAGGGTCAAGGCCTTAAACCTATCTGGCAAAAATGGGGACACACTGTTCAAGTAGGACTGGCGGCCATTGTGTTTTTGTTTATATGGAGTTCCCTACGCGGAGAAAAAGCTCGCTTTATGGCCGATGAAGCCCACTTTGAAATGAAAAACTTGGGACAAAAGGTGGCAGGACTTTCTCGCTCTAAATCCGGATCCATCACAGATATTAATAAATTTCTCAGGGAGCAGGATCGTATTGAAAAAAATCGAGCTTCTGCTGAAAAAGTCAAAGGCATCACTTCGGCCATGGATATTCTCCAAGAGATCAGTCATTCCATTCCAAAGTCCACCGTTATTGATGTCCGAGCTCTCTCCGTTGATAACGAATTGGCTGTGATTCAAGGGGAAGCGGCTTCAGCCTCTGCTATCCAGGTCGTGGAGCAAGCATTAAAAAAAATTTCATCCGATGGAAAGGTTCGCACTCGTCCTCCCAGTTTTTCAGCAACTCAGGGAAAACGAATATTTGGTTACAGCTTTTCCATCAGCCGCAATAAGGAGGGCGAATGAACAGTCTTGACGACCTTCTGGATCGCCTCAATGAACTGGGTTCCACAATTTGGTCTCGCTTAGAGGAAAACTCCACCTTCAACACACTAAGGGAAAAGTTTGAAGCCCTCTCTAGTTCGGCCCAAAAACTAATGATAATTGGTGCAATGAGTCTGCTGATTCTTTTGATTGTCTCTATTCCCCTGACTTCACTTTTGAGCACTTCTTCTTATGTCTCCGAATTTGAAGAGAAAAAAGACCTGATTGAACGCCTACTTGTTGCTGAGCAGAGCGCCAAGCAAGGCTCCCCTCTCCCCCCAGGACTCAGCTCTGCGGATCTTCAGGGGCAAGTGCGCAATCGCCTACAAATGTTTCGCCTTGTTGAGGGTCAAGGCCCAACTCTGACCCCCTTAAATAATAAGCCCGCCGGTAAATTGGCCCCCGAAATCATTGAGCAGGCAGGAGTTCTCGTGACGCTAAAAGGACTGAACCTGAAGCAAACAATCAATATTGGTAAAGCCATGGAGTCTCTGCACGCGAGTGTAAAGATGCTGGGCCTGGATATTCAAGCCAGCTCACAATTTCCTAAATATTATGATGTGGTTTTTCGTCTGGTCAGCTTTTCATTTCCACAGGCCGAAGCTCCAAAAACCAACGAAAACAAGGGAGCCCGGGCTAAAGGCAAACGCCATTTCAAACGAGGGAACAAATAGTGTCTCATAAGCAAATCTATAAAAAGACTCACCGGACAAGGTACTCGTTATGCAGGTGATTGTTGATATTATAAAATCTCTTATCAGCTCCATAGCCCACTTCCTTAAAACCCAGTGGGGAAAGGTTCTTCTCACTCTTTGCTTAGCCATTGTTTTTTTTCTTTTGATCTTCCCATACAGTGATCTGACATCCTATGCTTCTCGTTTTATTTTTGAAAATACTGGCATTTCTACACGTATAGAAGACTTAGGCCTTATTGCTCTCCCCCTTCCTGGTGCTAAAATAGAAGGCATTCAAGTGAATATCTCAACACCTCCTCTGGCTATTCAAAAAGCCCATGTATATCCAAGTATTTTCTCTTCCCTATTCAATAAGGATGCTTTTTTCTCTATCGATCTTGAGCAGATTTTAGGTGGCAATATGGAGGTCAGCCGCTCCCCTGGCGATCGTATTCCAGAAAAAGAGCATAAAAAAGAGATTTATCAAATACACGCTGAAAACCTGGAGCTTTCTAAAGTTTTGCAGTTTTTAAAAACTAATTCCAAGGGCCCGGTCCACCTTCCCTTTCGCCTTAAGGGAAAATTCTCTCTAGAAACCATTGCTGACGTAGACCCCCAGTGGGGGGCAGAACCCAATATTGAGTTTCGGCTCACTGGAAGTGAGGTTCTCTTTCCGGCGCAAAGTGTTTCTACGGCTTTTGGCCCCCTTCAATTCCCAGAAATTAAATGGAAAGAGATTTTACTTCAAGGCCGACTGATTGCCGGTGAGCTTATTCTTGAAGTCGTAGAGATGGGAAAACTAGGAGACCCTATAGTCTTAAAAACCAAGGGTAAACTCTCCCTAAGGCTCTCAAAAAGTAATGATCGAGCTCCCGTCAAGCCACGCTTGGGAGCCTATGAATTGGATACAGATCTAACTATGTCTACAAGTGTCAATGCTCAGATAGGCATCCTGTTAACTCCGATTATCGGACCCTACAAATCTCAAGTAAGTAATGGATTTCGTTATATTTTTCGAGCTCAAGGAGTGAACTTCCGAGGGCTCCCTAGCACACAGCCTCTACGAAGCCTTTGAACGGGCCCATGACCTTGCATGTCTTTTGAGATAGATCTAGCCATTGAAAATATTATGGTCCATAAATAGCGTTCCATTTCAATTTACTGGGGGTTTAAAAATATGTCTGGAGTCAATAAAGTCATTGTTATTGGTCGGTTAGGGTCTGATCCTGAGGTGAAAACTATTTCAACAGGAAGCACTGTCGCCCAACTCAGTGTGGCAACAAGTGATCAATGGACAGACAAGGACGGCCAAAAGCAAGAAAGAACAGAGTGGCACCGTGTGGTTGTTTGGGGAAAACTTGCCGAACTTTGTGGCAAATATCTGAGCAAAGGACGCCAAGTCTACCTAGAGGGCCGCTTGCAAACCCGCTCTTGGGAGGATCAGCAGGGTGTAAAAAGATACACAACTGAAATTGTGGCTCAAACAGTTCAATTTTTAGGTGCTGCTTCTCAAGGTGCCTCTCAAAATACCGGTTTTTCTGGACCAGACTTTGGACCAGAACCATCCTTTGATAGCTCTGAAGAAATTCCTTTCTAAAATATTTTTTATCCAAAGCCAGCCCAAAACGAGTTGGCTTTGGATCTTTTCTAGCCTTCCAGAGAAATCACCCCCTGAAACCCTCGCCATAAAATTATTTTTGAGATAAGCTCGTTGAGTTTATGAAGCTGACCTTTTTCTTTCTTTTTATTTTGCAAACCTCTTTCCTATTTTCTGGCTGTTCGCTGTACCAGTCTGAAGGTCGGAAATTTTTAGAAAAACAGGCTTTTCAATTCAGTCAAGACGGACCATCTATTGATATTTTGAACCAACGGGACAACTGTGTGGAAACCAATGATATCACATTTGAGTTCTTTGCCACGGATAATTGGAAGCTAGTGAGCAAAAATTTTGATCCTACTTATTCTGTATATGAAAATTCCAGCTCCAAACTGTACTCTCTGGTTGTGGCCTATACGCCCGCAAGCCAGCATCACTTATTTGTCTGCGAAAACCTTTATTCCAGTGAGAAGGACTTACTTCAGCGTCAAAAAGAAGATCTCCAGCAAGCCCTTGAGACCATTCACAGCATGCTTCACTAAAAGTTTTTTCCAAAAATGGATTTTGTTATGAGGGCTCAAGTCCAGTGCCGAGTCCAGAATTCCCTGAAATCACGGCATTTTTTTGGCTTTCACCAGATGATTGTCTAAAATAAATAGCAAAGACCAGCAGGAGTCATCTATGAATTTACGTCATATTGCCCGTACGCTTTTTGCCGCCCTCTTTAGTTTTTTACTTTTTGTCCTGCCACAAAAAACTTTTGCAGCTTCGGTTGTGGGGATCAAAGGCAAAAAAGTACTTGTAAACCTCCAAGGTGAGCCGGCCCTTAAAGGAGATATCTTCTACCTACTAGATGCATCTGGAAAGAAAAAGGCCATTATAAAAATCATGAAGGTCAAAGGCAATAAGGCCCTTGCCCTCCTCGGAAAAGGCCAGGCCCGCAAGGGATACACCTTAAAGTACAGACCTAAAAAGGGAGGTGCTGCCCAGCAGGCTAAAAAAAATAACAAGAATTCTCAAAAAAGCGATACAACAGGCGAGGCTCCCTCATCCAACGATAAAACAAGCGATATGTACTGGGGCCTAATGCTTGGCTTTTCTCAAAATGCCATGGATGTCGAGCTCCAGGACAACTCAGGAAACTCCCGAGGATCCACATCTTTGAGTGGAAATGGCTTTAGCGCCAAGGGCCTTGTGGACTACAATCTGTTTTCTGGATTGTGGTTTCGTGGTATGTTCGGCGTTGAGCAGTTCAATGCCGAAGGAGATAACCTTTGTGGCGCCTCTCCCTCTTTCAATGAAAAGTGTACAGCAGAAATTATGTATCTGAGTCTCGACCTGTGGGGTCGTTATTTATTTTCTCAAGGAGGATTCCGCCCCTGGGTGGGGGGGGGATTTTCCCTAATGTTTCCCCTTTCTCAGACAGCCACGGCTCTAGATGAAGGCTCCATCACTAACACCTCTGTCATGTCTTTTGGCTTGGGAATAGACTGGTTCACCTCTCCCAGCTTTTATATTCCTCTTTCAGTAGAGTATGGACTACTGCCAAGCTCTGATACAGTGAGTGCCAACACAATAGCTATCCGACTAGGGGCTGGCTTCTCGTTCTAACAAAAAGGGGTGCCGTACTTTTTTATAACCACTCATTTGTTATAAAATAAAGACGCCACAAAACAAAACCCACATCAAAAGATGTGGGCTCTAAAATGACTGCTTAATTTTTTTACGTGCTCAGTTCACAACTTTTACGTTTGTGGCACAGGGGCCTTTTTTACCTTGGCCTACCTCAAAACTGACATTATCGCCATCTTTGGGTTCTGGTCCGCTGATTTCAGAAATGTGAAAGAACAGATCCTCACCACTATCAGGAGTGATAAATCCAAAACCTTTTGTACTATTAAAAAACTTTACTTTACCGGTATTCATACCAATATTACCTCTTGTTTGCTCTCTAGATCCGCCCTATGCAGATCATTTATTTAAAATCATCTCAATGTATTCAAAGTAAAAGCCAGGGGAATCCCCACTCATTTGGATAAATAAAGACGTCCCGTGAGAATACACGACCTGAAGAGTTTGTCCATAAAACCATCTACAGACAGAATTATAATGCGTAGCATTATTGTGAACCTCAAAAGCTGGCCCCCTTAATTGCGGATATGATTCTCTAAGTTTCTGAAAGTAGAGAGTATTTTCGTATATTTTGAGTGTGGCTTGAAATTTTTGCCAGTGTACAAATGGTAGAAGCCGTTAGCATCCGCAATTAAGGGGACCAGTTTATGCCAAAAACCGAGCAAAAACCAAGCGGTACAATAAAAGTCCAAGAATTAAACCCAATAAGGCTCCCGCAGCCACGTCAGAAGGGTAATGCACACCCACATAAGGTCTGGAGTAGGCCACTAAGAAAGCATAAAGAAACAACACAGGTCCCAGACTGGGATAACAAAAGGTCAGTAAAGTGGCCCCAGCAAAGTTGTTGGCAGCATGATTACTGGTAAAGCTCCACCCACTGGGACTATAATCCAACTTTAAGTCAGCCTCCGTCCTTGCCACGACATGGTGAGGACGATCTCTTTTAAAGTAAGGCTTAATGCCCCGGTGAGAAAGGCTATCCACCACTCCCACGGTGATAGCCAGTGCCACCATTGCCTTGATCGCCCTTTTCCGATCCTTGTACACCCAAAAAAAAAGGATCATCGGTAGAATTCCAAATAAAAACACGGGCTTCTTGTGGGCAAGGGTGATCCATACAAAAATTTCATCCAAAATCGGGTGAGTCCACCTTTGATTGATCATCTTAAATAAAAATAGATCCCAGGAGTAAAGAATATTTATCATAAAGAAACCCCCATTTCTTGAAGAGCATTTTTAACCTCACCCGGGTCAATATCCACCAAACATTTTTGAAACACCTCATTGATACAAGGGCCCTGGCCATGTTTGCTACAAGGGCGACAATTTAAATCTCTTTCAAGAATTTTTGTCGCCGACCTTGAGGGAAAACCAAAGGGTGCTGGCCCCATCAAAGCCACGCAAGGCACACCCGTCTGCTCTGCCACATGCATTAATCCCGTATCATTGGACACCAAAGCCTTTGAAGCACTCACCACTACTGAACTCTGTATCAGAGATAATTTTCCGGCCAGGTTCTTCACTCGCTCCGGAGCTAGGTCTTCTAACTCTTGGACAAAACTATCATTGGGACCACCCAAAACAATAAAGTGCTCCTTTGGAAGAATTTCTATTAGTTTTTTAAAGTGCTCCAATGGCCAACGTTTAAGGGCATGAGCTGCCGAAGGAGCTAGAGTGATACTTTCCCTGATCTCCGATCCCAATAACTCCAAAGTTTGCTTTTTTAACTCAGAATCAAAAAATAACTGAGGCACTTTCGGCAACTCTTGAGAGAGTCCCCACTTAACCAATGGCTCTAACAAAGCCTTCTGCCCAGAAAACGGCTGAGGAAAAGTATTTTTGCGAAATTGAAATAACAAAAATCGTTTCCATCGATAAATAGGTCGTCTTAAAAACTGATGCCCTCGAAATAGGCTTCTCCAACCCAGCACTCCGTTCAAATACAAAGATAAAATTCGTGATCTTAAATTATTATGACAGTCATAAATGTGAGTGAATGAGATATTCTTTAATTCTCCTGCCAGCTTCCTCAACCCAGAAAGGCCTGTTTTTTTATCCAACACCCAAAGCCTATAAAGGTTCGGGTGTTTTTCAACCAATGGTGCAAACTCCTTACGGGTACAAAAATGCACCTCAGCATCTGGCCAGTTTTTTTTGAACGTATCAATCAATGATAAACTTTGAAGAACATCTCCAAAAGCAGAAAACCGAATTATCAACACACGGGGAGTTTGAGACATAAATTCATAATCTCAAGATTTGCCCCTCAAGGTCAATGGCTTTCAGAGTAGACTTTTTCGTAGTATTTCTGTTTAAAGGATTGAAACTTTTTATAATTCTTTTTGGATTTAAGAACGCGGCGAACCTCATCTGTAAACCGCTTCTCAAGTTTGAGCATATCCTCACGGCTTTCCTTAACAAACTGGGGATTGATCCCTTCTCGCATGCTCTGAAGATCTTTGAGAACATTAGACTCTTTAGCAATAAATGTGACAATCACATTCTCACTTAAGCCCAAATCATTGACAAAAAATTCATTCAGTTTAAGAATCCATTCCTGCCGATAATCTTTTTCTAACTCGTTATTGACGTAGTTTTCAGTATAAAGCACCCTGTCGGTATAGGTAGAAAGGTATTTGGCTTTAAGCTCTGGTTCAAACTTGGGCTTATTTTTTCGCTTCTCCTCCACTTCTTGAACCTTGGCATCTAGCTCTTTCTTTTGCTTACTCGCCATTTCAGCTGTATGAGTTTTAAAACGATCCCACCAAAATCCTGAAGTCGTTACCACAAATAGAATAGCTACCACGGCAATAGCTTTTTTACGGAAGTTGGCATCTTTAACCATATTTGCCGTATTAATTCCAATCACTCGACGCAAGTCTTCGTCAGCGTACTCTTTAGATGGATCCAAAATATGTAAAATAGTTTTTTGTAAGTCTACACTCAAATCATCCATAAGAGTATTTGTCTCTGAGGACTTCAAATGAGGACGAATTTTTGAAACCATTTTCTGATCCATTGCTCGAGCAATAATTTCAGCTTTTGCCTGCAACTTCTCATCGTGTTCTGATCGAATATCCGCCAAAGACTGTTCCAGCTCTTTTTCTCTTTTCACACGCAAGTCTGCCAACTCCATCTCCAGATCTTTTTTCGAAGCTTTGAGACGTTTTTGAATTTCCTCCTCTAAATTTTCCTGTTTTTTAGTGACTTCAAGTTCCTGCTCTTTCTTCCAAGAATCTACCTGTTCAGAGAGGTTTTGCGTATAAGACTCAGCCTCTGCTCGAAGTTTTTCACCCTCTTTTTGTAACACCTCATATTTTTCCTGAGCATGTCTGAGAATCTCTTCTGACTGGCTTTGAGCCTTTTGAATCATATGATTTTTTTCGGAATGAGCCTGATCGAGAATATCTTTTTTGGACTTCTGTGCCTCTTTGAGTAATCGTTCGATTTCTGCCTGAGCCGAGAGTTTGTCATTTCTTATTTTCTCTAAAGTCTCTGATTTCATGATCGCAAGGTTTTCCACCTCTTTTTGATGAGCAGATTCTAGATCATCAATAGCTCGCTCAATCTTGCCTTTTCGCGACCGAAGCTCTCCTATTTCACGTAAAATATCATTATTGTCACTTTTCAAAACTTCGTTCTCTGCCGTGAGCCGAGAATAATCTCCTTCTGCCCGATCTAATTTATCTAAAATAGTCTGGTTGTCACTCTTTCGTTGTTGCATTTGATTGCTGATTTCAATCAATTGATCATTGATTTTCTCATGCTCGTCTGACTTGACTTGAATTCTCTCCTGAAGCTCATGCACTGTCTCACGATAGCGATCTTTTTCGTAGGTGATTTGATCTTCAATATCTTTTTTGTGTTTTTCAAGGCTGACAGCTAATTCCTGACAACGACTGTTGTATTCTTTTTCCTCTGCGGCCAGTTTTTCACGATAATCTACTTGCAATTGACTCAGGCTTGAGGACAAGTCCTCTAATTTTCGTTGATGATCATTTTGATGCCCTTTCCACTCTCCATCCAGTCGTTCTCTATTTTTTGCCAATTGCTGATTGAGTTGACTCACACTCGCCTGAAAACGAGCCTCTTCAGAGGCCAGCTTTTCCTCAAGGCCAGATTTGTATTTGTAAAACTCCTTCTGAACAGATTTTTTTTTCTGATTAAAGAGTTCCTGCTCAGCTGCAAATTTCATCTCTAACTCACCTTGCTGCTCTTGGTACTCTTTCAATTGTCTTTGCACATCCTCATGTCGTTCTCGAACAGAGGCTTCTGCTTTTTCTACCTCCTTAAGGACTCTTTGCTTTTCATATTCCAAACGAGCTTCTTCGGCCTGCTGTTGTTCTTGAGCCTCTGTCGCTGCTCGGCGCGCATCCATCCGTTGCTGATCCAATGACTTTATCGTATCTGTTAAATTTTCTATTTCATCCTCAGCACCTGATTTTTTATTTTCCAAAAAATTCAGCTCATCTTGAATTGCTTTTTTTGTAGCCTCCAGTCGATGAAGCACCTCCGCTGAATGTCCTTCTGCATCAGAGATAATCTCTGCAGCCCTGGTCTTGGCTGTAGCCATCTCATCTGCAGCTTGATCTTTAAGCTTCATGGCATGGATTGAGCTTTCAGCTTCCATCTTGTCCACTCGCATCTGAGTCTCACGAATAAGCTGATCGGCTCGATCCCTGGCGTCCTCCAATATGCGATTGGCCTCAACCTCTGCATCCTGTAACTTACGTCGCTCAATACTAAGAATTTTCTTTCTTCCAGAGTCCAAAAATTTTTCGCGATCTTTTTCTGCTTCTTCAAGAATGAAGTGAGCCTTATTCACGGCCTTTTGAATGATCTCATCATGTTTTTCATAACCTTTTTGGCGAAGTTCCACAGATAAGCGATGAACTTCTTCAAGAATTTTTTCTCCCTTCTTTTTTGCTCGCTTGTCTTCTGGAATATTAATAAACTGCTTATCAATGGCTCCTGCAACTTCTCGAACAACCTCTACCATCAACTCTGATGGAGACTTAAACCCTCCTCTTTTACTCTTAGGATTGATTCTCCGAATATTGGTCCCACCACGACTCGACGGAATTCGTGGTAACTCTGGATAAGGCTGTGAACTGGTTTTATTTTTTTGTACATCCTGTTGTAAAAATGGGTGTGGACGTTGCTCCTCTTTCATTTCTTTTGGAATTCTTGACTTTTCTTTACCAAGAATTTCAGATAGACCAGAGTTTTCCAAATCCACACTATCTTCTAAATCATAAATTTGACCAGGTACAGGTACTTCATCATTTTTTACTTGAGCACCCTGCTCGTGAAAGGGGCTCTTCTGACCTTCTTCACTCCTTGAGGCTGGAATATCTGTAGGAATGCTGATTATATCTGTAGTATCATCAGCATCTTCAAGTGGCACTCCCATAGATTGAGGGTGTTCGCGTACGGGTTCATGACGTTCGGCACTGATTCTAAAAATAGCTCTCGATTTTCCGAGAGTGATAGGGTTACCTTCTACGTACATGTAATCTGTATGAGCAGGTATTTTTTTTCCATTAACAAAGGTTCCATTTTTTGAACCCAAGTCTTTTAAAAAAATCTGGTTATCCTTTATAAAGACCAGAAGGTGTTTTCTTGAAACCTCCTCATTAGAAAATGTAAAATCAGCTTCTTTAGATCGACCAATAATAAACTGCTGCACATCAAGCTGATGCACTAATGAAGACTCTTCACTCTTCATTTTAACAATGAGGCTACTAATTGATCTGGCCATAGTCCTTCGTTTTTAGCTAATACATTTCAGTATCTTGTCGGAATAAAAGATGGCAGGATTGAGAACAAGTCCAAGTAGGTACAGAATTATTGAGACTCAAGCCAGACCTTGATCCAGATTCTCGACTAAAAAGTCTTTTTGTGACACTGCATGGGATTGAAATTAGATTAGCGTTGCGACAACAGTAAGAACTCCGTAGCATCTTCTAGACGAATCTCCATATTCACATACTCAAGAATAGAGCTACCTATACGAGGCTGGCATTTTTTGCAGAGAGTGACTTCAATATTACTTAACGCCCAAGGTCCCAGTTGAATTTCTTGAAGTAAAACCCTCCTCTTTTGAATGGCTTCCCCCAAAGTTATTGAAGATCGAGCACTACCTGAATGAATCAACTTAGCCAAAACATCTTCTGTCATAGTAATTTCTTCTTGTCGTTGATCAATCAAAAAAAACTGATATCCACTTTCTGTCCCTGCTTTTACCGGAATAAAGTGAGACTTGCCAACGATGGCCGGCAAACGCAATTTTGTTTTAAGGTCCTGCCCTTCTTCACTTCCAGACTGGGCAATGTACTTTTTAATGGTCACAATTTTTGTTTGCCAAAAAGGGTTCTTCTCAGGCACTCCTCTATTGAAAGAGGCGATGACACTTAAGGCCTCTTCAAAACGCCCCATTCCTACAAGGTGATCTACCAAAGCTGTCGCCACCTCCGAGTTTCCGGGACTGACAGAAAGGCTTCTATAATACCACTGTAAAGCCAAAGCTGGCTGCAACAACTGGTTCAATCCTTTTGCATACCAGAGCATGGCATCAAAAGAGTTGCCTCCTCTTTTAAAATATCTTTCAAAGGAGTTCACCGATCGCTGCCACTTACCCATTTGCCCCAAAGCAATACCAAAATTAGCCAAACCAACTTGTGAACCTGGAAATCGACGAATCCACTGACCAAAAATATTTTCTGAACAGCCCCAATATTGAAGTGTATTACAAATAGCTCCGTAATCTTTGAGGTCTTGAGCCCCTAAGCCCACAGTCAATGACTTGACCTGCAAAAAACTCACCTGAAAGAAAAACCCCTTCCAATGAATCATTTGCCAAGCCACTCCAACTAAGAAAGTGATTAAAGCTATTGATCTTATGATCTTTCGTTTTTTTTCTACCCGCTTTACAAACAGCATCAATTACGCATCGGAGTTAGTTAGAGAAAATAAAGTAGGATGAAAGTCTTGTACTCAAAGTCGGTATAAAACTTGCACAAGATATCGAAAGCCTGTCTGCTTTTGGAGAGGCTCTAAGAATCACTCATGGATGAGGTTATACAATGGAGCAGCACAAATCAAAAAACCAAAAAAATCAAAATAAACGCCACAGGGCTTTTTTAGAGCATCAAAACCAATGTCCATTGTGTGGTTCTGAGCTAGAAATCAGAGTAGAGTCCTACCTTGAGGATTACCAACTGAGAGAAGAGGCTCATTGTACCAATTGTGACCTTCTTGCCCGAATCAAAGATCACAAAATGCACTAGTGTCGTAACCAATAAAATTTTTCACCGGCAGCGCAGGAATTTTTGAGCAAATTCAATGCGAGACGACGAAGGACTGGCCAGAAGCCAATTCGAGGAGGAGCAAATTGGAGTTGCTTAAAAAT
>JAUILT010000083.1 GCA_030432925.1 Bdellovibrionia bacterium
GAGGTCCTCAAAGGCGAAGCTGAAGGAGTATTAGCTATTAAAGACTCCTGGCCAGGTCAAATGCGTACTGTTTATAAAGACCATGCACGGTTTGAAGAGACCTACTTCTCCCAATTTGAAGGCTATTACTTTTCTGGCGACGGCTGTCGTAGGGACAAAGACGGAGACTTCTGGGTCACTGGCCGTGTTGATGATGTCTTAAATGTCTCTGGGCATCGCATGGGCACTGCTGAGATCGAAAGTGCCCTCGTCGGCCATAAAACAGTGGCAGAAAGTGCTGTGGTCGGCTACCCTCATGAGATCAAGGGACAGGGTATATACTGTTATGTCACACTTGTTGACGACGTGACTCCCAGTGAAGAACTGCGCCAAGAACTGACGCAATGGGTGCGTTCCGAAATCGGAGCCTTTGCCAAACCGGATCACATACAGTGGGCCCCAGCTCTCCCTAAAACACGCAGTGGAAAAATCCTACGGCGTATCCTAAGAAAGATTGCGGAAAATCAACTCGATCACCTAGGAGATACCTCCACTTTAGCAGACCCTACGGTCGTGGATGACTTGTTAAAAAACAGGCAAAGTCTCTAGCCTGAAAGCTTCGCATGGAATCGTCAAACTTTTGTCAGACCTTATGTGTCTGTCAAAAGTTCTTCTCGGTCTTTGTTAAATACCGTCAACAACCCGCCGGATCAGCCTTTCCGGGGACCTGTTTTTTAAAAAAAAGGGCGACTTTCTTTACACGAAAAAACACTGATGCGTAAGCTTTAGGCAACAACTTGCAGTTCAAGAGAACAGAACTTGTAGGGCTCAATAAAATTTCTAGATAACTCTTGGTGTTGACCGCGAAGTTATTGAAAAAGGACATGAAAATTGAACAACATAAAAAGTCTTAAAAGAATCAAAAGCCCCTCGGCAATGGGAATTGACAGCGTGAACACTGTCGAGATAGCGTCAACTTTAGTAAGAATCTGTTCACCGGATGTCATCTCCGATGAATGCGGACTCTTGCCAATACAATTCGGAGGGGGCAATAACAATACTCCCCTGATAGGGATGGCTAAGAGACTATCGACAGGACGTCAATCGAATGGGGGAAATCCGCGAGAAGGGGAAGCGCTGCCATTTCGACATCCGCAACAAACAGTCAATGAGAACGATAATACAGCACCCACGGAGGCGGCATGAGCTTGCAACAAGATAACCTACAGCATGACGTAAAAGCAATAAATGGTGAAGAGATCGACCTGACCTCATCTGCAGAAAGAACACCTGTTGAGGACTCCACTGATGGCCCCAAAATCATGCGTGTAAAAAAGCGAAATGGCAGTCTTGAGCCTGTGAATGTTAATAAAATTGTGAATGTGACATTGGCCTGCTCCACCGGCCTTCACGAAGTGGACCCCATGCGCGTAGCTACAAAGGTGATTTCTGGTCTCTATGATGGTGCCAGCACCCAGGAGCTTGACAAACTCTGTATTCAAACGGCGGCTCTACTCATTGGTGAAGAACCTCAGTATTCCAAACTCGCCTCACGCTTATTGGGACGATTTATCGACGAAGAAGTCAATAACCAGGGAATCCGTAACTTTGTAGAGTCGATCAAACGTGGCTACGAGCAAGGGCTCATTTCCGAAGACAAATACAAATTTGTCATTGAACACAAAGAGCCCTTAAATATTATTGTGGATAAGACTCGCACTCATAAGTTTGAGTATTTTGGACTACGTACAGTTTATGATCGCTACTTGCTCAAAGACCCAAATAGTCGTCAGGTGATTGAAACTCCTCAATACTTCTTTTTGCGTGTGGCCTGTGGACTAGCCAATAACTTTCAAGAAGCCAAAGAGTTCTATGATCTGATCAGCTCACTGGACTATATGCCTAGCTCTCCAACTCTGTTCAACTCGGCAACTTTGCGCCAACAACTCTCCAGTTGCTACCTCCTGGACTCTCCACAAGATGACCTTTCTAGTATCTATGACAAGTACAAAGATGTTGCTCTGCTTTCTAAGTTTGCTGGTGGTATTGGTGTGTCCTTTAGCCGGGTGCGCTCTAGAGGCTCTTTAATTAAGGGTACCAATGGCCACTCGAATGGGCTCACTCCATGGCTAAAAACTCTGGACTCCTCTGTTCAGGCCGTAAACCAAGGAGGACGACGCAAGGGGGCTGCTTGCATTTACCTAGAAAGTTGGCATGCCGATATTGAAGAGTTTTTACAACTCAGAGACAATACGGGCGATGAAGCTCAAAGAACCCATAACCTGAACTTGGCTAACTGGGTGCCCGATATTTTCATGCACCGAGTAGAGGGCGACGAAATGTGGTCCCTGTTTGACCCTAAACAAGTTCCTCATTTTGTGGACACTTTTGGTGAGGAATTTGAAGCCGCCTATCTTAAAGCCGAAAAAGAGGGCCTGGCCTCCAAACAAGTAAAAGCTCGCGACCTTTACCAAAGAATGATGAAAACTCTTGCTCAGACGGGCAACGGCTGGATGACATTTAAAGATGCTTCGAATATAAAAGCCAACCAAACTCTGAAACCAGAAAATGTGATCCACCTATCCAATCTATGTACAGAAATCCTTGAGGTGACCAACAATAAAGAAACGGCCGTTTGCAATCTCGGGTCCGTAAACCTCTCTCAACACCTTGATCGTAATGGTGAATTTGACTTCAAAAAGCTGGCTCGCACTGTAGAGGTGGCCGTGAAGTATCTAGACCGCGTGATTGATATTAATTTTTACCCTATCGGCACAGCCGCCGATTCCAATAGCAAATGGAGGCCCGTGGGCTTGGGAGTGATGGGCCTTCAGGACCTCTTCTTCAAAAAGGGACTGGCCTTTGATTCTCCTGAAGCTCAAAAGTTATCTAGTAAAATTCAAGAAGAGATTTACTATAACGCCTTAAAAACCTCCATTGTGTTGGCTGAAAAATCAGGCCCTCACACCGCCTTTAAAGACACTCGTGCTGCCGAAGGACATTTGCAATTTGATCTTTGGGGCGTTGTGCCTGAAGACATGGAGCGCTGGGAAAAACTACGACGCAAAATCAAGAAGACGGGCTTGAGAAACTCTCTGATCATTGCCATTGCTCCAACGGCAACTATCGCCTCCATTGTTGGATCCTACGAGGCTATCGAACCCCAAGTCTCTAACCTATTTAAACGAGAGACTCTCTCTGGAGAATTCATTCAAGTGAATAAATACCTCGTGGAAGCCTTAAAGACCCGAGGCCTGTGGAATGAAGAAATTCGTACTAAAATTAAGCAATCAGAAGGCTCCATTCAAGATATCGATGCCATCCCTGAAGACATTCGACGAATTTATAGAACTGTTTGGGAACTCCCTCAAAAAGCACTGATTGACATGGCTGCCGCCCGTGGCCCCTACATAGATCAGTCTCAGTCTCTCAACCTATTCCTAGAAAGCCCCACCATCGGCAAACTCTCTAGCATGTATATGTATGCTTGGAAAAGTGGTATTAAGACGACCTATTATCTAAGAAGCCGTCCTGCAACCCGCATTGCTAAAACAACGGTGTCTTCCGGCAGCACAGAGAAAAAGAACTACACTGACGAAGAAGCCCTCGCCTGCTCTCTAGAAAATCCAGAGGTTTGTGAAGCCTGTCAGTAATGAAAGAACAACGTTGAAAAACACAACTTCTGAAAAGAGGAGAAGAAATAATGTTATTAAACCCTGGCTTTGAACTCACACTTCGCCCCATGAAATATCCTGAGTTCTATGAAATGTATAAAGATGCTATCAAAAATACCTGGACAGTGGATGAGGTTGACTTCAGCTCCGATGTGGTTGACCTTAACTCCAAATTATCCGCTAATGAAAAGCATCTCATCTCTCGCCTGGTGGCTTTTTTTGCAACAGGTGACTCCATTGTTGGCAATAACCTTGTGCTCAATCTCTACAAACACGTGAACTCACCAGAGGCACGACTCTACCTCAGTCGACAGCTTTATGAAGAGGCCTTGCATGTGCAGTTCTACCTAACTCTTCTAGATACCTATATACCTGACCTCAAAGAGAGAGAACAAGCTTTTGCCGCTATTCACAATATTCCTTCTATTAAAAAGAAGGCTGATTTTTCATTTAAGTGGATGGACAGCATTCAGGATTTGGACAAAATTGAAAGCAAAGAGGATCGCAGAAAATTCTTGATGAACATGATCTGCTTTGCTGGAACCATCGAGGGTTTATTCTTTTTTGCTGCCTTTGCTTATGTTTACTATCTGAGATCAAAAGGTCTGTTGAATGGCTTAGCTACAGGTACCAACTGGGTCTTTCGTGATGAAAGTGCTCATATTGATTTTGCATACAAAGTGATTGAAGTGGCTTGTCGAGAAGAGCCTGATCTCTTCAATAATGGCATGAAAGACATGGTGATCGCTATGTTCAATGATGCCATTGACTGTGAAATGACATTTGCTGATGATATTTTAGAAAATGGCATTGCAGGCTTGAGCCGCAAAGACATGAAGACTTATCTACAATATGTTGCAGACCAGAGGTTGGAGCGTTTAGGCATTCCTCACCAATTCAATAAAAAGAACCCCTTTGATTTTATGGAGCTTCAAGACACTCAAGAGCTGGCTAACTTTTTTGAAAGAAGAGTGTCTGCATATCAAATTGGAGTTTCTGGAGAAGTGAGCTTTGATGAAAGCTTTTAAATAGAGTTAGGTAGGTCACATACAGCAAGTGTGCGTGGCCCATTCACTTGTCTCGAACCCACCCCCCCATTCTGGGAAGGTTTTGTTTTTTGGAAATATAGAATATCAATGCGACAACTCCAAAGTAGGCCACACTGAGCCACTGACCACGAGTCAATCCCAAGGCCTGAAACCCTAAATGAGAGTCTGGCATGCGAAATTGCTCTCCAATAATCCGAGCACTCAAGTAAGCCACTCCAAAAGCCCCTGATATCACTCCAGGACGACGAGGTTTGATCCAAACAATTGTGATAATACAAAGAACTAAAAATCCTTCTAGAAAACTCTGAATCAATTGCGAAGGATACCTTGCTGACAGCACGGGCTCCAGCGCCTCTATCACTTTTTGATGGCCCGATTGAGTGGCTTCAATCAGGCTTTCAACCACTCGGTTAACGGCATGATAGTCTGAGGAGTCATACCTGTAACCGCTCACCCATTCTTTCCAAAGGTCAGGAGACAAAGAAGTCATTTCTCCTTTTGGAAACCCACTTTCAGAAAAACCATTTTTTACCCAGCTTGACAGCTGAGAAAATAATGATGAGGAAGGAGGGTGTAACTCCACCTCTTTTAACGCAACCACTGCAGATTCAAGATGAAACAGTCTAGATATCTCTTTGGAGGTCCACAAATACATTTCCTGCGGAAATTTAACAGCCCAGGAAAGAGGCTTTGTTACAACTCTTCCAAAAAGCTCTCCGTTGATAAAGTTAGCTATCCGCCCTAGACAGATTCCCAGAGCCCCTCCCACACAGGTCAAGTCCATAAGATGAAGAATTGGAACCTTATGAATTCTGGAATACAAAATAGTAGCAACAATAATCCCGGTAATTCCACCATGACTGGCCATGCCCCCTTTGTGGACAGCAAACACCCCCCAAAATGGAAACGATGGCGTGAACTCCCACAAAAGCTCAGGAGAGTAAAAAATGGCATACCCCAACCGCCCTCCAGCCAGGGTTCCTATGGCCATCCAAGTCGTGAAGTCGATCAACTTGTCCGTAGAAAGACCAATACCATTCCCTCGCTGGGCCATATTAATAACGTAAATTAAACCTGCGACAAAACCCGCCAAATAGGCCAGCCCGTACCATCGAATACCCACATCTGCAAAAAAATGCAGAGCAAATGGGTCAATATCATGCACATAATTACTCATACCCCATCTTAACGGCCCTACTTTTGAAGACAAGAGAGAAATGAAGCCGACCAGGCTTTGACACACTCAGGCGTCTTGATTAAGAAGAGAGCATGAATATCGTACTAGCAAGCACCTCTCCTTATAGGAAAGCACTCATGGATCAGGCGGGTATTCCTGTACAGACCTGCTCCCCCGCTATTGATGAATCCGCCCTCAAATCCCAAATAAAAGACCCAAAAACTCTAGCCGAAGCCCTCGCCAGACTCAAAGCCCAATCTGGATTTCAACAAACAAAAGCTCCTTTTGTGATTGGTTCAGATCAGGTGGCTTGTTACGAAGGAACTATTTTTAACAAACCAGGTTGTCGCAAAAAAGCTCTAGAAACTCTGAAACAGTTGCAAGGTCAGACTCACCAATTGATAACGAGTGTTTGCCTGATCAGCCCTCATGCTGAAAAAACATGGACCAACACGACTTTATTAACCATGAGGCCTCTAACAACTCAACAGATAGAGGCCTATATTGACGAGGACTCTCCCCTAGATTGTGCCGGTAGCTATAAATTAGAAAAAGCAGGTATCCGGTTATTTACCAAAGTCCAATCCTCTGACTTCACAGCCATACAAGGACTCCCCATGATTGAGCTTTGCAACAGGCTTTGGGATTCAGGCTTTTTTAACAACTATACCGATGATCCGGTTTGAATTTTTCAGGCAGCCTCTAAAAGAGTTCGAACAATCATTTCTGTATCTTCGTCTTTTTTGACTTCTTTCTCCCAGTGAGGAGAGGCCTCCAAAAAGATCTTCACAAGATTGGCATCAAACTGAATGCCTGAAAAATCCTTAAGTTCCTGGATCACCTTTTCTTTAGGCAGCGCCTTTCTGTAGGAGCGAGCATGAGACATAGCATCTACACAATCCACAATGGTTACAATTCTAGCAAACAAAGGAATCTTTTCCCCTACAAGGTTAAAGGGGTATCCCAGTCCATCCATACGTTCATGATGGTAACGAACTCCAGGAAGTGTAAAGCGAAATAACGGAAGGGTGGCGAGAGGCTCAATAATCTGTGCACTTTTCAAGGGGTGAGCTTTCATGACTTCCACTTCATCTTTGCTTAGACGGCCTTTTTTTAATAAAATGTCATCGGGAATTCCCACCTTACCCACATCATGAAATAAGCCAGAAAATTCCAAAACAATCTGTTCAAACTCATTAAGACCCATCGATCGAGCTAGTTTTTTTGCATTTCTACCCACACGACAACAGTGATAAAACGTATGCTCGTCTTTCTCTTTAACTGCCTGAAGGATAGATGTAGTGACATCCTTTGCCCACTCAGGCACGTCATCCCATGCCATTACGACTCTCCATATACCTGTTAAAGAAGCCCTCCCCCAAGGGTTTCGTTTGACTCCGTAATGTGTATCGGCCAGGTGCGATAAGGACTTGATTTGAAACAGCTCAAAGTCCTGTATCAATGTGAGAAAGTTTGTTATTTCAAAGTGTTACAGTTGAAAGCAGGTTTCTCATGTATGAAGCTGTCTGTGTTTGGCCTTTGGCCATGGCCTCAGGTGTTCCCTGAAACACAATCTCTCCTCCAGCTTCTCCGCCCTCAGGCCCTAGCTCAATCAGATGATCACATGATTTAATTACATCCAGATGGTGTTCAATCACCAATACTGTATTGCCTTGCTCAACAAGTTCATTCAGTAGTTGAATCAGCTTTGCCACGTCTTCAAAGTGAAGTCCTGTCGTCGGCTCATCCAAAATATAAAGTGTTTTTCCAGTGCCCCGCTTGGAAAGCTCCCTAGAAAGTTTGACCCTTTGAGCCTCTCCCCCACTCAATGTCGTAGAACTTTGCCCCAAATGGATATAATCTAACCCTACCTGATTCAGAGTTTTCAATTTACGGTGAATCCGCGGCTGATTCTGAAAAAATTCTGTCGCTTCTTCCACAGTCATTTCAAGAACGTCAGCAATGGATTTATCTTTGAATTTAATATTGAGAATTTCTCGAGAATAGCGTCTCCCCATACAGGTTTCGCATTGAACAAACACGTCCGATAAAAAATGCATCTCTACCTTGATCATACCGCCGCCCTGACAGGACTCACAGCGTCCCCCCTTGACATTGAATGAGAAGTGCCCTGGCTTAAAGCCACGCATTTTTGACTCGGGCAAGTAGGCATAAAGCTCTCGAATCAAGGGGAACACCTGTACATAAGTAGCCGGAACAGACCTGGGAGTTCGCCCAATGGGTTTTTGATTGATTTCAATCACTTTATCAATAGAGTCCAACCCAGTGATCTCTTTAAAATCGGCAGGCTGCCAAGAAGCTTTATAAAACTCCCGAGCAAGAACTCGGTAAAGAGTATCTACCACTAAGGTACTTTTTCCAGACCCACTGACACCTGTGATGCCACAAAGAGTTCCAAGGGGGATTTTTAGATTCACATTTTTCAGGTTATTACCCGTTGCTCCCTTCAATAAAAGAGAGGCACCATGACCCTTTCGCCGCTTTGTTGGCACAGGAATGGATTTCTTTTTAGAGAGGTACTGTCCCGTGAGACTGCTTGTGTGGTTAGCGATTTCTGTGGGTGTTCCTTCAGCAATCAACTCACCTCCCAGGCGGCCAGCGCGAGGTCCCAGGTCAATCAAGTGATCAGCCCCTTTCATAGTGTCTTCATCATGCTCCACCATGATAATAGTATTTCCACGATCTCTGATCTCCTTGAGAATTTCCAAAAGCCGTGCATGATCTCGGGGATGCAAACCAATACTGGGCTCATCAAGAACATATAAGATGCCCACAAGAGCAGACCCTACCTGAGATGCCAACCGAATACGCTGAGCTTCTCCACCGCTTAAGGTACGGGTGGGGCGCTCCAAACTCAAGTACCCACAGCCCACGCGAGTCAGATAACCCAAGCGCCCTTGAATTTGTTTAAGAATTTTTTCACCAATCAATTGATGACGTGGATCTAAATGCAATTCATCCAGAAAGCTTAAAAGCTTTTCTGCTGGCTGCACTGTCAGGCTCGTGATGGTATGACCATCAAGAAGCACATGCCGTGCCTCTGAGCGTAGACGAGTCCCCTCGCAGTCCGGGCAGACATCCAAAGCATAATCGTCCACTTCCAATTCGCCAACCTCGTCGTTTTCGTAGACCTCTCCCATCTCTACACTGCCTAAGCCATGACATGTTTCGCAAGCCCCTTTGGGGTTATTAAAACTAAAGAGCCTTGGTTCAAGTTCTGGAAAGCTCATACCACATTCAGGGCAGGCAGAGTGAATAGAATAGAGCCGGGGTTCTTCTTTCCCCACCTCGCTAATAAGTGCCTGCCCTTCGGCCATACTTAGCGCCAAGTGTAGACTTTCACGCAGCCGGGTTTCCACACCACTTTTCATCACCAGGCGATCTATTAGCAGGTCAATATCATGAGTCTTTGTCTTTGCTAGTTTTTTGGCTGAGGCGAGTTCCACCCATCGCCCATCCACCTTAGCACGAGTGAATCCTTTTTGGGCCCACTTCTGAAAATCGGCAAGGAACTCTCCCTTACGAGACTTGACCATAGGAGCCATTACAAAAAATTTTGTCCCCTTTTTCATCTTCAATATATCTTCAACGATCTGCTCGGGACTTTGGCTACTAACAGGCACTTTATGATCTGGACAATAAGGTGTTCCTATTCGAGCGTAAAGCAACCGGAGGTAATCATAAATTTCTGTCACTGTTCCAACAGTAGAACGAGGATTTGTACTGATGGACTTTTGATCAATGGCAATTGCTGGTGACAGCCCGGAAATCGCATCCACATCTGGTTTTTTCATTTGTTCCAAAAAATTTCTGGCATAAGCGGAAAGACTTTCTACATAACGGCGCTGCCCTTCAGCGTAAATGGTATCAAAAGCCAAAGATGACTTTCCGCTAC
Organism: Bdellovibrionia bacterium; assembly: GCA_030432925.1. Taxonomy (GTDB): domain Bacteria; phylum Bdellovibrionota; class Bdellovibrionia; order Bdellovibrionales; family UBA1609; genus JABSOQ01. The sequence goes on from JAUILT010000083.1 coordinate 9,796, forward strand.
CACTCAAACCTGTGATCACAGTGATTTGGTTTCTTGGAATAAACGTAGAAAAATTTTTTAAATTGTGCTCACGAGCTCCTTTAACCGTAATACCATTACGAGTTGTCGCTGTGGACGCCCCCACTATTTTTGGGGATGAGGTCTTTTTTCGCCCCGTGATCGTTCGGGCTGTAGTTCTTGTCAGCGACAATCTCCGCACACTCCATAAAGCTCAAGAACATGATCCGTCAGTCGAAACCCATACTGACGGGCCACTTCTTCTTGTAGGTGTTCAATCTTTTGATTCTCAAACTCTACGATTTTTCCGCATTGAGTGCACGTCAAATGATCATGATGGGTTTTTGACTTCAACTCGTAACGCGCCGGCAAACCACCCATGCGTACTTCCGAGGCAAAATGACTTTCAGTGAGCTTCCTTAAAAAACGATAGACTGTGGCAAAACCCATATCAGGATGCTTTTTATTGATCTCTTCATAAACTTCCTGAGCAGTGACATGAGTCCTTCCTGTTGCCAATGCTTCTAAAATAGCTAATCTTTGCCCCGTCACCTTAAGCCCCATTTCCCGGATAATGCGTTTGAAGCTCTGCTGATCCATGGGCTCTCGCTCAATGAGTTTCTCTTCTACTTGAGGGAACTGACCAGGAAATAACTTTGGAATACTTTCTGAAGACATTGTTCAACATTTAAATGCTTTCAGATATTTGGTCAATAAAAATGAGAACCATTTTCAATTAGATGTCACTACCGCCACAGCGTCGTGAGGGTGCAGGCTTTCCATATGTCGAACTCGTGCAAAGTACCCTTTCAGCTCTTCTCCACAGGATTCAAAAAGCCTCTTTAAACGTCGAGCCGCATCTTCGCAAAACATCAGGTGAGTGGCGTTCAGTCTTGCAAACTCCTGCTCATCTTCTCTTTTCACAGCAGCTTGCACCGGTGTTGCCAAAGCCTCTTCCACTTTTCGAATCCAACCCAAAATCAAAGAAAATTGAAAACCCTTCTCTAACTGCAGTTGAACCTCGGCCTCACTGCGCTGAGCATGCGGCGTCGCCACTACAGAGCTTTGCTCCCCCAACCACTCCACCACTTCTGCAGGGCTCACTGATTCTCGACCCACAAAGAGTTGCTTAAAGTGCTCCTGATTCAACTGACGAGAAAGAGCCGCAGAACAAGGGCAGGTACTCGAGTACAAAACTTTAAAGTTTACGGTCAAAGATAAAGCTCCATTACAAAGTTCTCCCCCCACCGTAATAGGGTAATTACGAAACCCATTCTGACCACTGACCAGCGCCTGAGTTTGAACAGGTAAAGAAAAATGAATCTGCAATCGAGCATTTTTTGATAAGCCTCTTTGCGACCCTATCAACGACTTTAAAAGCTCTTCCAAGTCCTCCCCTGAGTTCAGTGGAGCTACAGTCAATGTATCCATCATCAATTGATAGATGCGAGACATGTGAATCCCTTTGGCGGCTTTGTCATTTAAAGATACAAACCCATCCACCAACGAAGGCACCCTAAGAACTTCATCACCGTTCCACTGCCAGCACACGGGCAGTTCTATACCTTCCATACCCACCCACTCCACTTCTGACTCCAGTGCAGGTGCCACAGACTTTGCCACATCTACCAGAGTTTTTTTTTCTGAAGCCTTTTTTTTGGCTTTGAGATGCAGGGGAAATCGAGTTTTGGAAGGTGTCTCCAACATTCCTTTGTCCTCACAAAATTGATGCATAGCTTAAAACCGGCAAGCTACCACATAAATACAGTGCATGACCACCCAGATATTAATGATTTCTCTATGTAGCTCTACCGCAAGATCCAATAAGTTCTTTATGTGTTTGTTTTTCCTTGTTTTTTCCTATTTTTACAGGCAGCTTTTACAACAGGGGATACTGTAAAGGACCAGCTTTGAACTCAAAAACTGCGAAAATAGCCCTATTTTTAGTGATTCTGTTGGCCATAGGTGGGTTTACTTACTTTGATCTGGGGGCCTACTTCAGCTTTGAGTACCTTAAGTCTCAACAAGAGGTTTTCAAAGACCATTACAACAGCAATATGTTGGGTACACTTCTCGCCTACTTTTTAATTTATGTCACTGTCACAGCATTCAGCCTTCCTGGAGCCGCCCTACTGACCTTGGCTGCGGGCTCATTATTTGGCGTTGGCATAGGAACCCTGATGGCTTCTATTTCCAGCACCATAGGAGCTACCCTGGCATTTTTGGCCTCTCGTTTTTTATTGAAAGACTTTGTCCAAAACAAATTTGCAGGCAAACTCAAGGCCATCAATGAAGGCTTTGAAAAAGAAGGCTCATTTTATCTTTTCAGCCTGCGCCTCATTCCGGCTTTTCCATTTTTTGTGGTTAACCTAGTGATGGGACTTTTCCCCATTAAAACCTGGCAGTTCTTTTTTATCAGCCAAATAGGAATGCTTCCTGGCACTATTGCCTATGTCAATGCTGGAACCCAATTGGGCCAGATAAACTCATTAACAGGAATCCTCTCTCCTGGAGTTTTGATATCTTTTGCTCTTCTTGGGGCTGTTCCGCTCATTTCCAAAAAAATAATTCAGTGGATGAGAGTTCAAAAACTTTTGAGGCCCTACAAAAAACCATCTTCATTTGACTACAATGTTGTCGTCGTAGGAGCTGGTAGTGCTGGACTTGTCTCCTCCTATATTGCCGCTACATTGAGGGCAAAAGTGGCTCTTATTGAGAAACATAAAATGGGTGGTGACTGTCTGAATACTGGTTGTGTTCCCTCCAAGGCCCTCATTAAAAGCGCCAAAGTGGCGCATATAGCTCGCAATGCTGACAAATACGGTTTTTCCAGCCAAACCTTAAAAGTTGATTTTTCTGAAATACAGGAATAAAAGCACTTGCTACAGCTTGTTTATTTCTATGATAAAAATCCTGAATTTGCCATTTAAAACATTTGTGTATTTTTTGATATTCTTGGCTCAATGAAACATCCGAAATGGATCTTCCATCA
>JAUILT010000084.1 GCA_030432925.1 Bdellovibrionia bacterium
CCCTTCTCGCCCATAACCCGGACCTGCCGGACAATAAAATGACTCTTTGGGAAGAGAAGCCAGCCTTCCTTTATCCGCAATTAAAGGGACCAGTTTTTAGAATTCATAGATGCCGGCAATAGCGCCTTCTAGCCAACGATTGTCTTTGCCATTTTCCCCGACATTGGCCATCAAGTAGTCCAGTGTTGTTTTTAATTTGAGGGCTTCATCGACCTGCTCCTGATACCCTAGGGAGATCTTGGTTAAAAGGGAGCTGTTGCCACTAGCATTAGCTGCCTGAACAAACTCGTTGCTACGGTCATTCCACAGGTGTTCAGCTCGGAGGCCCCATTGATTTGTTTTATTATTGTAAATAGGAACATTTAACATCAGGCCATAGGTGGGATCCGTGTCAGTAATGGTTCCGTTGTGTAGAGTTTTTTTGTTATCGGGGTGGACGTAAATAGCATTCCACACAATCATCCTGTTCATCACTCGGTGGCCCAATTGTAGATCAACCAAAGCCCCTTGGCGATACTCATAGGGCTCCGCCCCTCCCGTCAAAGTATATGTGCCTTTGCGTTGGTTCATTAAAATACCCAGGTGAAAAAAGTGAGAGTCTTTTTCTATGGAAAGTTTCACACCTTGTTCCAATTTGCGATCTAACTTGTGTTTAGCAAATTGATTGGAATTCCCGACAAACAGGGCTGCTTTAATAGAAGGAGTGTAATGGCGAGTGAGATAAAAGCCCGTGTTTGTATTGGGGGTGACGTTGTAAACAATCCCGAGGTTTCTATATATGACCGTATTAGTGTCATTGCTTTCATAGCCCCAAGGTGTATCAAATTGCCCCAATATCCAAGACCATTGTTCATTGGGTCTTCCGTTGATGTAGGCCTGCCCCCTCTCTGTGGCCAGGTCCAAGTTATTGTTACTGTCTGGCGAAGTCCGTGTCTGGTGAAAGGGAATATCAATATGCATGCTGGTTTTTGAAGAAGTATGCTCAAATTCAAGAGCTCCTTTGTGAACAGCAAATCCAAGCTGAGGTTGTCCACCGTAAAAACTATTGGGCTGAAGCTCAAGCTGCCCTCGACCCCATTGCCCCTGGACATCGACATAGCCATGAATCACTGTGGAGTTGTCGGATGCCAAAGCCGGTACACAACAGGTTATAATGATGGAAAAAATCATTTTCATAGCTGGGACTCCAGTTTTTCTCGGATATCTTTAGGAATGCTTTGTTTTTTCATGGATGAGGTATTGATAAAGACATGAACAGTTTTTACCACAGAGCAAGTATCACCATTGGCTTTTTCAAAAATAGTTTCGAATTCTACAGAAGAGTCTCCCAGACGGGCGATCCTGACTCGGGCAAGAAATTTATGACCCTGGCGCATGGGGGACTTGTAGTCTGCCTCGGCATGGACCAGAGGAACGCCAAAGTTTTCTGACTCAAACCAGTCCTTCCAGGCAATGCCAGCGTTCATAACAAAACCTTCGATAGCCCGGTGAGCGAGTTTAAAGTGGTTACCAAAAAAAATAATTCCAGCAGGATCACATTCGTCAAAGTGAGCGTGAAAGGGTTTTTCAAAACTCATTTTTGGATTTCTCCACTTAAAGATTTTAGAATTTTTCGGCGATCTTGAAGTTTTTCAGAAATTTTTTGTAGGCTAGAGAAGGCTTTTTCAATTCGGTACTTTACTTTTTCAGGATCTTTGTTAACCCCTTCATTTACTAAATACTCCAAATGGCCAGAAGCGATCATTATTGGTGTGGAGATGTCGTGTAGAAAGTCTCGTTCTTTTTTTAGGTGTTCAGCTAAATTTTTTTCAGACATTTCTTTATTTCCTGTTATTTAATAAGGTGATTTTTCGTACTTCCATATTATGGTCTTCACCCACTGGGGAGTCACCCAGGTGGTTGTGCGAGACATGTGCCAAAGCCTTGTAAAGGATTTCATTAAGACACCTTAGTTGGCCTGAAAAGAGGGGGCAATGCAAGAAGACCTTGACTAATGTCGTCAAAAGAGGTCATTTCTCTCATCTTATGCAAAAAAGCCTGAAAGATTTAAAGGTCTACAGTTCCTCAGACTTCCCCAGCTATTTACCAAAGTTGAATGCTTTGTATGATGACCTATTTTCAGGAGGCAAAGGTTTTCGTTCAAAGTTGATTCAAATGGTAAGTCGACATTTGTCTCTAAAAAATGAAGCTGTGTATTTGCTAGCTCAGACTATTGAATTTATTCATAATGCCTCTCTATTGCACGATGATCTGGTAGATCGCAGTTCATTGCGTCGAAACAAAACAACGGCCTGGCTCAAATACACGCCAGAGTACGCTGTGTTGGCGGGAGATTACCTTTTGGCGCGAGTGATGGTGAATTTGTCTGAATTTGGTAATATCCGACTGATTCAATATACTGCTGAAATGATTTCAGACCTTTTAGAAGGGGAGTGGATTCAGGACTCCCTGGTGGGTGAATGGAACGTTACCCTGGAGCAGTTGAATCAGGTACATAACTTGAAAACAGCTTCTTTATTTAAGTGGTGTCTGCGGGCTCCATTTGTGGCTCAGGAAACCTATGATGAAGATATTCACCAACTTTTGGATGAAATGGGGGGCCTACTGGGCTTGCTATTTCAACGGAGTGATGACCTTCTCGATTTTAATGTGCGTAACTATGAGGGAAAGGCCATTTTGGGAGACCTGAAGTCTGGTTATATGAACTCATTTGCCGCTTTTTTACTTCAGGATTGTGAGGAAGCACTGAGGCTTAAATTTAAAAAGGCTCAGTCACTGGATGAGGTCAAGTTACTAGTGACACCAGATTTATTTGAGCGTCGGTTACAAGAATTTGATCAAGTGAATCAGGAGTCTATTGACCTTTATTTACATCTGATGGAGCAGCTGGCTCAAGCATTGCCAGAAAAAGAGCAAGGGCTTCGTGACGATTTGATAAAACTGCCCCACCCCCTTTACTGGAGAAAGAGGTGAGTTTGAGGTTTGTCACTGTTCGTCGCAATGATCCTGATTTTGATGGGTATATTACGGGTGACTTTTCCAGCACCGAGCGAGCCATACCTATAAGCTCGCTCAACATAAAATCTCAATCCAACTTTATGACTTTTAAAATTGTTGCTGCAGATGAGAAAAAGCCCACTCGAGCACGTATTGTCTGGGAGGGGCTGCGTCCCCGACTTTTGACCATTACTGTAACACCGGCTGCGTTGTCTTTGATGATTATGTCTCGGCAATCCATGCCGATTCATTGGGTATTGGCCATCACAAGCCTTTTGGGACTGGTGTTTTTACATTTGTCGGTTTTTCTTCTGAATGATTTTTTTGATTATTATCGCGGAAGAGATCAAGTCCATCGTTCTCGGGGGAGTCGTATCATTCAAAAGGGCTGGGCTACGGCAAGTGCTGTCAGGTTTTGGGGCTTTTTTAATTTGGCATTGGGAGTGATCTTTGGGTTTCCTGCTTTTTTTGAAAAGCCTCTGATCGTGGGCGGCATTGGTGGGCTTGCGGTACTTGTTATTCTGGGCTACTCCAATTTGAAGCAAGGATTGAGAGACATTGGTTTGGGAGAGATCTTAGTGTCTGTTTGCCTGGGGCCCTTATTGGTTATGGGATATGGGCTGGCTGTATCTAATAGTGTTTCTGCACCGGCATTGGCCATGGGAATTATTTTTGGCTGGATGTCCAGCTTAATTTTTCAGCTGAAAAATCTGGAAGAAATGATCACAACGTATCAAAATCGTACTCGAACCATGATTCAACGTTTGGGTTTTGATCGCGGTAAAAAGTTTATTGCTTTGCAGCTTTATGCCCTTCCAATTGTGGCGATAGTAATTTTTCAGTTTGTGGAACTAGGTATTTTACTTAGTATTTGTTCTATAGGATTATTCTTTACATGCTATTGGCTAGCTCGTCGGGTGTGCCATGCAGATTCTCCCATGAGTTCTATTTTATCTGGAATTGCCGATGAAATGGCGGTACTTCATTTAAAAAATGCTATTTTCTTTTCTATTTTGCTATTTCCCCCCATTGCGTGAGTAGACATATGATTTACTCAGAAGTGCGAATTAAAAATCTAACGGTTGAGGATACTGTTGCTGCTGGTCGGTTAGGGATCTCTATTTCAGAAAAGAGCCCTTGGTGCTTATCTCGGAATACTGAAGGGGCCCTTTGTTTGTCTCATGCAGAACTTTCTGGAATCAAACCAGTATTTATTGATTTTTGTTCTGGCAAATCTATTTTTAAGAGACAGTCATTGCTTAGTAGCAAGCAAGTGATTTCTAAAGCAGTCAATTTTAAAAAAAACGGAAATCGATTATTAGATCTCACAGCTGGTTTTGGAGAGGATGCCGTGTTATTTGCCTCTCTGGGGTTTCAGGTCACAGCCGTGGAGCGACAGCCTTTGATGTATTTATTACTTCAAGATGCTTTGAATCGATTTTCTATATTTGATGGTACCGATGATATTATTTCTCAAAGGCGGTTGCGATTGGTTTTTTCTGATTCAGAAAAATACTTGAACTCTTTAGGTAATGAAAAATTTGAGTGTGTGTACTTTGATCCGATGTTTCAAGAAACTAAAAAGACTGCGTTGAGTTCAGGAAAGATGCAGATTCTGCAAAGACTCACTGAGAAGGAGCCTATGATGAGTCCAAACCTGTTATCTTGGGCTCTTGCTGCGAGTACGGGGCGGCTGGTTATTAAGCGGCCACTGAAGGCCGTGGAACTCTTGCCATCACCGACTCATAGTTATAAGGGTAAGACCGTGCGCTATGATATGTACACCCCATAACGAAAATAAATGTACATCACTTGCAAGATCTAATAGTCTGTGAAAATGGAAAACATCAGCACCTTGACTCTCTTTGTCACTGCTTCTCTGGCAGGTCTTGGTTTAACCCTTTTGGGGACTCGACTGCTCTCTGATGGGCTTCAAATCATTATGGGTCGACATATCCGAGCCACGATGAACCGGCTGGGTGAGAATAGTTGGAACTCGATCAGCGTGGGGGGATTGACCTCTTCTATGATCCAATCACGAATTTCAGCAGCAGTAATGGCTGTGAGCTATGCTGGTTCGGGTTTGATGAATCTTCAACAACTGACTTTGTTTCTTACGGGGACGGCTTTAGGGACAATAATTTCTCCATGGATATTTGTTATTGAAACTGGTCGTCTGGATTTATTTTTTTTAGCCTTGGGAATTTTACCCATGTTGTACGCCCGTTGGGATCAGTTAGCTGGCGTAGGGCGCATTGTTTTTGCATTTGGACTGATGCTTTTAGGGTTTGATATTATTGCGTTTGGCTCGGGAGACCCAGACGCTTTGTTGATCCTGTTGAGAGACGTATTTCCTCTGCACGGGGTTTTGAGTTTGTCGGACATTATTTTGATAATGGTTTTCTCTCTCACTTTAAGTTATTTGTTTCGTTCATCTGTGGCATTGCTAGGACTCACCATGGCCTTGGTTTACTCTGGGTTATTCTCTGTTCCTGTGGCCGTGGTTCTGACCATTGGGTTCAATTTGGGCGCCACGATTATTCCTGTTTTGACGTCAAGGCGGTCCAATTTAGTTGCTCGTCGAGGAGTGGCGATTTACTTTTTCAATCATTTGATTGTGGCTGCTCTATTGGCGTTTGGGTACAAGTTGTATTTGCCGGTGCTGACAACCATGGCTAATGCTATAGGTTCGGTAACGACGGCGCAGTCATTGATGTTTGCCTCTGTGGTGTGTATTCCAATGACTCACGTACTATTTAACATCATGGCCGTGGTAGTGTCACTGCTATTGAGGCCTCTCACTCTAAGTCTGGTTTTGAAGTTGATTCCGCCGCCAGCAAAAAAGCAGCCTCAGCATTTGAGGTTTTTGGGGCGTCCATCTCATTTAGCACCGAGTTTAGCCATTGAGCAAGCCAACCAGGAGGTTAAAAAGCTCTCAGCCATGGTTCATTCTATGTTGGGCATGACGGTAGACCTTTTTCAAAGTGAGCATGAGTCTGTTGATCAGAGAATTAAAAAATATGAATCTATTACGGATAATATTCTAGATGAGTTGACAGTATTTATAGCTAAAGTAATGCAGGCCTCTTTATCAAAACGGCAGAGCTTTGAAGCCTCTTGTCTTTTGCAGGTGGCTATTGAATTGGAAAAAATTGCTGATTGTTGTGAGGATATTATTGACTTCCAAACTTCTGAAAAGATTTTTTCAGAAGTTGCTCAAGAATTAAAATCATTTTTTAACACCGCTTTTGAGGCCTATGAACATATCTTTCCGTTGATCACTGACCAGGTCCACACGAGTGAAAAAGCTATGCAGACGTTTATTGATGATATGGACATAATCATTTATGAATCTGTCAAAGTGTATGACGCTTTACTGGAAAAAGGTCTTCGGCAGAAAGCTGAATATGAAGCTGCCGTGGGAGTGATTAATTCAATTCGTCGAATTGTCGAGGGGTCAAAGTCGATTATAGATATTAAAAAGCGTTATATTTTACCTGATACTCATCTTGAGAGGGCATAAACCTTGGTTTGTCTCCAGCCGAGTTCCAAAAGCTTGGAAAATTCAAACTCAATCAGTAGGAGGCTTTTATGACAGAGCCGGATCAGTAGAAATGTTTAAATGTGCCTGTTTGGAAGTCTGCTCATTCTTAAAACCAAAAAGTTTTCGACTTTTTTCAGAGAGTTCGCGTCCTCGTGGGGTTCTGATAATATATCCTTCTTTCAATAAATACGGCTCATAGACATCTTCAATTGTGGATCTATCTTCTGAAAGCGTTGCGCAGAGAGCATCAATGCCTACGGGACCACCATTATAGTATTCGTAAATAACATTGAGAATCCTTCTGTCCATTTGGTCCAAGCCAAGGTGGTCAATGTCCATGAGCCTTAGAGCTTTCTCAACGATATCAGTAGAAACAATAGAAACATCTTTCACTAGGGCAAAGTCACGTACACGCCTAAGAATTCTGTTGGCAATTCGAGGGGTTCCTCTCGAGCATTCAGAAATTACAATCTTTGCCTCTTTTTGAAACTGAATTCCTAACTTCTTGGCATTGTTAGAGATAATTCTCTGAAGTTCATCGGGTTGATAAAATTCAAAATGTAGGTGAGCTATAAAGCGATCTCTCAGGGGATTTGATAGTAGGCCTGATCGTGTTGTTGCACCAATAAGAGTAAATGGGTTGATATCAATTTGCATAGTTCGTGCAGCAGGCCCCTCTCCAAGGACAATATCGAGTTTAAAGTCTTCCATTGCAGAGTACAGAATTTCTTCAATAGAAATATTAATTCGGTGAATTTCGTCGATGAATAAAACATCGTGAGGGTTAAGATTTGTCAGAAGAGATGCAAGGTCTCCCTTTTTTTCAAGTGCAGGACCTGAAACAACATGTAGGTGAGTGGAGAGAGCCTTTGAGATGATCATAGCGAGAGATGTTTTACCAAGGCCAGGAGGGCCTGAGAGAAGGGCATGATCCATAGCCTGATTTCTAATTTTGGCAGACTCAACCATAAGGCCGATATTTTCAACAACACGCTTTTGTCCAATATACTCAGAGAATCCTTGAGGCCTTAGTAAAACCTCAGACCTCTGGTTGTCTTCCTGGGAGGAGGGGTTACCACTCATAACTCTGTCATCCACGTTATATCTCCTTGAGCACTAGGTGTATTAGTTGCTCAGTTTTTTTAATTGGATTTTCTCGTAAGATTCTCTGGGCAAGAGGAATAATTTGATCACTTTGAAAACCAAGGTTTTTACAAGCAAGAAGCGTGTCGTCTAAAATTTCCTGAGGAGGGGGGAGGGTCTCAGGTTCACTAGGGGAAGAATGTGAAGTGGAGTGATCAGAACTCGGACTTCTTGAAAAGGAGAGATCCCCAAGTCCTTCAGCAAATGAGGGGGTGTCTGTGAGCGGACTTAATGGTTTATTAGAGTACATTTTTACTTTTTGAATTTTTCCTTTGAGATCTAAAATTATTTGTGCTGCTGCTTTGGTCCCAATACCGGAGACTTGGGTTAAGGTTTTCTTTTGATCCGATTGGACAGCTCCAATAATATCTTCTGTTGATACATTGGAGACTAGGTTGAAGGCCGACTTGGGGCCCACTCCTTTTACGGTCGTTAGTATTTCAAAAAGTTTTTTTTCTCTGAGGGATTTAAAACAGTAGAGGTCTTCGTTAGTTTCTCGAATAATGTGGGATACAAATAACGAGGTGAGTTCTCCTTCGGGCAAAATATAGCGACAGTAGGTTTGATAGCCAATTCCTGTACTTGTCTGTATAAGAGTTTCCTCTCCATCACTGAAGACGACTTGTCCACAAAGAATTCCAATCATTTTAACTTTCCTCTAAATGCTGATTTTATAGTTCGTGAATGTCTACTCTGAGTCCCAATTGTCTTAATGGCTCCTCTTTGAAAGTGATGACATAAGGCAACTGCAAGGGCATCACTTTCATCATGTGTTTGGTAGTTTATGTTTTTTACGGAAAAACCTAAAGATTTTTCCATATTTTTTTTTGAAGCATGTCCGTATCCAGAGACGGTCGATTTAATCAGGTTGGGTGGGTATTCTTTGATGGTACTTGCTCTGGGTTCAAGGGCCGCTATTATAGCGCCTCTTGCCTGGGCCAGCTTGCCAAAAGAGTTGACGTTTTTTACATAGGCTAATGATTCGATAGCAAGGTCGAAGCTGTGGATCTCTTTTGTTAACGCTGTGAAGAATTGTGCGAGTAGAGAGAGTCTTTTGAAGTAATCGGTTTTGGGATCCATCTTACAGACGCCGCTATCAAGAAGCGTAAAGTTTTTCTCTTTGGTTTTAATAATGGCGTAGCCTGCTGTTTGTGAGCCAGGATCTACTCCTAAAATGGTCCTCTCCCAGTTTTTTATGGAACTCACTATTAACCCCTTTCACCGGCGGAGGAGGAAGGACTTTTACAGGTCCTCAATCTGGAAAACTATATTGTTCATGAGAGGGATTCAAACGAAAAAAAGGCCTTCTCATAGAGATCTTAGTTCACAATGTGGCGCTGCAATAAATGGCCGCAACACTTGCCCGACGTCACACTAGTGGAGAACTTCTGTTCGCGAGATATTATTGAGATTCCCAATAGACTCTAGTTGACGAAAGGCGATCTGCAGCTCGTTGGGAGCCTGCTCTTTGTCAATGAAAGCAAAATAGCGTTTCAGATCACGCATGGCCTCTTGAGCATAGCCCAACCGTTGTCGCAGCAATGCACGGTCCGCTAAAGTGGCAAGGTGTTGTGGATCTAGTTGTAAAAGAATATCAAATAACAACAACATTTCTGTAGGACGCTCTAATCGTTTGAAGACGTTGACCAGCTGCTCTACGTATTTTGTGAACACCTTTTTGCTAGGAAGAATGTCGATACAGGTAGGTATTTCCCCGTCCTCGATAGAATTGCCTTTTTTATTCAGAAGACGAATGATTTCTGGCTGTGTGAGCACGCGGCCAGCACTTTTGAGGTCTAGGTAGTTACTTTTTCCACCACGCACCCATTTTAACACGCTCATATCATTAAGTTGAATGGGATAAATGGGAAGGTCTAGATGGGTGGCTAGGTGCAAGTAGAGCAACGTAATGGGGATAGGAGCCCCCAAGCGTTTGGATAAAACGGGCTTCATTAATAACGAGTTTTCATCAAGATCTTCTCTGCGGGCCAGAATTTGAAACCCTTTTTGGTCAAAAAAGTAATCGTTTAAAATATGAACCCTGTCGCTTTCTGTGTAACTTTCGGTCAGAGATATCAGCTCATAGGTCATAAAGTTGATCGCTCGAAATGACCACTCTTGAGGTTCATTGGGCCAGATGAGAGTATTGAGTCCAATCAACAAGGGCACTAGAGAGTTGGGCTCTTCTGCAACAAGAAGATCAATTTCCAGTGCCAGTTTTTCCCATGTGATGCGACTGTCAAAGTTCATATGGCTCTCAGGAGTAAAGGAACACCGTCGTTGTTTCAACCTGTTTTCATTTCGCCCTGCATTTCCAGAAAAGGGAAGGGAAGAATGGGTCTTGACAAAGCATGTCTAAATTCTCACAGTGAAGAAATGAGTGAAAATAAGCCTTCAGAGTTATTATCTCGAATTCAGCATTTAGAGAAAGAGGTGGCCGATCGGGAGGCCGATCTTCAGCGTTATCGCTCAGAAATTGGGCAACTGAACTCTCGATTGGAGGGGCTGATAGAAAAGCTCCACCAAGAGCTGCGTCTTGCCCATCAGATTCAAAAACATTTGGTACCCACGGAGTTTCCCAATTTACAGGGCTTTGAGTTTAGCTCTAAGTTTTTGCCCTCCACTATCAGCGGTGGAGATTATTTTGATATTTTTGAGCATGATGACAAGCTTCGTTTTGGACTTGTGGTCTCGAGTGCCTCTGGTCACGCGATGTCGGCCCTTTTGTTGTCAGTACTTCTTAAGTTGACGGGGCAAATGGAAGCGCGGCAAGGGGCTCAGCCCAACCGGATTCTCAGCTCTATTTGTAAAGACATTCTGCTGGAGTCTGTTGAGGGAGATCAGGCAGAAATTTTTTACTCCATGATGGATCGACGCAGTTTTACTTTGCAGTACAGTTTGGTGGGGAATATTTCTGTTTTGTATCAGAAAGCTCGAACTCGAGATGTTGAAGTTCTTTCTACGGGCAATTCCTCTCTGAGTCCGGATTTTGACGAGGTGGTGGCCATGGGCTCTCTGCAAATGAACCCCAAGGATCGGCTGGTCATTGTGACTCAGGGCATAACCTCGGCACAAAACTTGGAAGGCGAAGAGTTCGGTGTAGAGAGGTTAATTCCTCTTTTGGGAAATGAGCCTAAGCAAGGTGTGCATGAGCTGAGGAATGCCATTTTTCATGCTGTTGAACAGCACCGAAGTGGTCAAGAGCTTCAGCGTGATCAGACGGTGATTGTGGTTGAGGTCAAAGAGAGAGTGATTAAGTTAGCGGGTCAGCCCGAGTGATCTTTTGAGAGTCTTTCTAAGTATAAAACCGGCCTTGTCTCAGGGCTTTAAAAGGTGTTATACCGATCTGGTTTGAATTTTTCGAATTCAAACCAGATCGGTATAAGGCAAGAGTCTTATGGCAGAGGTGCCGCCTGGTAAAAATCATTTGAGCGAAAGGACAAAGTTATGGCAGAGACCTACGAGGGGGCAGTGGACCGCGGCTTGGAGGGAGTGGTCGCTTGTACGACAGGTGTATCATCCATTGTAGACGCTACATTGTGCTATCGCGGTTTCAAAATTGAGGACCTGGCTGCTCACTCTAACTATGAAGAGGTGGTTTTTTTATTGTGGAATGATCGACTTCCTACGGCTGCTGAATATGAAACATTCACTCAAGAGCTTTGGGCCAGCCAGTCGCTGCCAGTGGGGCTGGTGGAAACCTTAAAATCCCTTCCCCATAAGGGCGTGCATCCTATGGCCTGGTTGAGGACGGCAACAAGTCTTTTGGCTCTTTATGACGATCAGGCTCAAAATGACGACGATGTTAGTCGAAAATCTGTGGCTATGCGTTTAACTGCAAAACTGGGAACGTTGGTGGCTTTATTAGAAAGGATTCGTCAGGGTAAGGACTATGTTCAGCCAAACACAGACAGGTCTCTGGCTTGGAACTTTCTGTATATGATGATAGGGGCTGAGCCACAGTCGGAGTTTGTAAAAGTGCTTGATACTTGTTTGATTCTTCATGCAGACCACGAGCTGAACTGCTCTGCTTTTTCTGCTCGTGTGACGTCTTCATCACTCAGTGATATTTATTCAGCCGTAGTATCTGCAATAGGCGCCCTTAAAGGGCCTTTGCACGGTGGAGCCAATGAACAAGTGATGCTGATGCTACAAAAAATTGGTTCTGTGGATGGCGCTAAAGAGTGGGTGACTAAGGCCCTTGCCAACAAGGAAAAGGTTATGGGGTTTGGCCATCGAGTTTATAAAAATGGTGACCCCAGAGCTAAAATTTTGCGTGGTATGAGTCAGGAACTTTGTGAGAAGTCCGGTAAGGCAGAGTTTTATGATATGTCTAAGGTGATTGACGATACTGTTCAGGCAGAAAAGGGTCTACTGCCGAATGTGGATTTTTATTCTGCTACAGTTTACAATGCCATGGGTATTCCGACGGATCTTTATACACCTATCTTTGCTTTTTCTCGGGTGAGTGGGTGGCTGGCTCATATTTTTGAGCAGTATGCCAATAATAGAATTTACCGACCTAGAGGTAAGTGGAATGGTAAAGAAAATCAGGTTTGGAAGCCGCGTTCGTAAGTGACCACTATTTTGAGATCGCCTCTAGTGTCGTAACCATTAAAATTCAAATCGGATAGGTATAAAAAACCCGGAGCTGCTGGTCCGGGTTTTTTATGTGAACTATCGCATCCAGTAGTAGGAGCCATGACGGTTGTTATAGCAATAGGGCACAGACATATGCATATGGCGTCCATGATTACGGTTCTCCCAGCCAATAGAGCCGGTGTATAGGGGGGTTCCTCTATATAAAGGGCATTCGTTGTATTGAGAGACGGTTTGGCCCCAACAGCTTCTCAGTGCTGTATAGAAAGGTCGATTCCCTAGTTTGGAGTAGGTAAATTGTCTGGTACGTCCATCGGTGAGTCGAACCTTGATGACTTTTACATCCATAGCTCGGTTTTCAGCGTGTAGAGATTGGGGGGAGTGGCGTCGGTCACCGGCGATACCTGCATGAGTGATGTGAACCTGGCTGGA
>JAUILT010000085.1 GCA_030432925.1 Bdellovibrionia bacterium
TTATTTTAGATGAAATTCTACTTGCTCAACAGGCCAGCTCAAAGGGGGAGGGCCTAAAGCCATCTCCCCTTTGATGAATTCAATTATTATGGGTTGAGACTTCGCATTCATGTATAAATAATTTTTTCAAACCAGATTGGTATAATTTAGGAAAGCTCATCTGAAACCCATTCAAAAAAAGTAGAATTGGTGTCCTGACTGGAAATGGCAACAAAACAAGGTGTATCATACGGGTGCAAAATGGTGAACCGGTGCTTGAGGGCCTCTATTTTAGAAGGCAGAGTTTTTAGGATCATGATGTGCTCTTCGGTGCGCTCTATAGCTCCTTGCCAGTGGTACATGGAGAGACTCTTCGGAAAGATATTGGCACAGGCGATCAGCTTTTCATGGAGTAGTTGAGAGCACAGCTCTTCAGCTTTTTCCTGGGAGTCGATGGTGGAGTAGATCAGGAAAAGGTCATTCACAGGATTACTGCTGCCCCTGGCCCATTTTATTTTTACGCTCTCGCCATTGTTCCAGGGCGTACTGCCTCATATCTGCAACAGAGTCAAACTCATCGACAATCTCTACTCCCAAAAGTGTTTCCACGGCATCTTCTAGGGATACCAAGCCAGATGTACTGCCATACTCATCCACTACAACAAACACATGTTCTTTGCGTTTGATGAACTGATCTAATGCTGCGGAGACAGAGATACTTTCAGGTACAGAGTGGATAGGCGTCATCAGTTCAGAAATTTTCAGGTTGTCCAGATCATGAGAATAAGCCTCTAGAATTTTATAGCGGTGAACCATCCCTTTGATGTGATCCAGGTCCCCTTCAAAAACAGGAATTCTCGAAAAACGGATAGGTCTATTTTCATTCATGACCACTTGGATAGTTTTGCCTGTCTCAAAGGCGTGAATGACTGACCGGGGAGTCATGATATCAGCCACTTTTATGGCATCGAGCATCAGCAGATTTTTGATCATCATACTTTCTTTCTGATGAAGGGTGCCCTCTGAGGCTCCCATTTCAGCAGTGACAATCATTTCTTCTCGAGTGACGGAGTTGTCTTGGTCACCTGAAAGGAGAGAATAAATAAACTCAGAAAGGAGAACAAAAGGGTAGAGTGCTAAAACCAGCCAGTGAATCAAGTAGGCACAAATAGGAGCAAGAGTTTTCCAGTTAGAAGCCCCCAGAGTTTTGGGGATGATTTCAGAAAAAATTAAAATAATCAACGTGAGTATAACTGAAGAAACGGCTACGTAGCTGTTACCATAGACTTCCAGTACTTGAGCTCCAACTCCCGCAGCTCCAATTGTGTGAGATACGGTGTTCAGAGTGAGAATGGCTGCTAACGGCCGGTCTATTTGATTTTTTAACTTGGCAAAAATAGCTCCGTATTTGCGACCATTTTTTTCGGCAACGGCTATATAGGCTGGGGATACAGACAAAAGTACTGACTCAAGAAGTGAGCAAAAAAATGAAACTGCTGTTGCCAGAAGAAAATAAAGGACCAGAAGCGTCATGCGCTTCCGCCGCTCTCAGCATCGCTGAAAACACGTGACCCTGTGGTCTTTCTTTGGCCTTGGTATTTCCCGCTATAGGGAACTGCTGCTTTTTGATCCATTTTACAAAACACCAATTGGCATATTCGCCGCCCTGCCTGTAATCGTATAGGAAGTGAGTTGGCGTTGTAAAGCTCCAGAGTGATTTGTCCCTCAAATCCTGGGTCCACCCAGCCGGCATTTTGAATGAAGAGCCCCATACGTCCAATAGAGCTTCGTCCCTCCACAAAAGCCGTTAGATCGTCGGGAAGTTTCACCCGTTCTATGGTCGTGGCCAAAAGGAAAGAGTTGGGAGGAATGGTGATGAATTCATCTTCGATCTCACGGTAGAGAATTTCAGAGTTGAGGTCGATGGTGTGCATATTACGGTCTTCGACGACCAGAAAGTTGCTATCCAACCGGCAATCAATGGAGGCCGGTTGGATGGAGTTTTCAACAAGAGGCTCCACAATCAGGGAGCCTTCGTCGATCATTTTTTTAAGTGTTACGTCAGAAAGAATCATAGTCAGTTGGAGGCTATTTTTGCTCAGCCGCTTTCTTTTCCTGATATTTTTTCACTAATTCTTCCTGAATATTTCTTGGCACGGGTGCGTACCTAGAAAATTCCATGGTGAACTCTCCCTTCCCTTGAGTGTTGGATCTCAGATCATTAGAGTATCCAAACATCTCGCTCAAAGGAACTTCGGCTTCAACCGTGGAGAAGCCTTCGTTAGCATGAGAACCGCTGATGATTCCTCGTCGCTGGTTGATCTGGCCCATGACATTCCCTTGGAATTCTTCGGGAGCTGAAACCTCTAGCTTCATCAAAGGTTCGAGGGCTGTTGGTGAGGCCTTCATGTAGGCTTCACGGAAGGCTGCCATGGCACAAATTCTAAAGGCCATCTCAGAAGAATCCACATCGTGATAAGCGCCGTCATCCAGGTTGCATTTCACGCCAACAATGGGAAATCCAATAAGAGCTCCTTTTTGCATTTGTTCTTGAAACCCTTTGTCCACTGCAGGAATGTATTCACGGGGAATTCGTCCGCCCACAACGTTATTTTTAAATTCATAGGTTTTATCAGGATTGTCTGCACCCAAAGGTTCAATGGTTCCAATCACTTTTGCAAATTGACCGGCACCACCGGTTTGTTTTTTGTGGGTATAATCATAAGGGGCTGCGGCACCAATGGTTTCACGGTAGGCCACTTGAGGTTGACCGGCAATCACTTCGCATTTGAACTCCCGCTTCATACGTTCAATATAAACTTCTAGATGCAATTCACCCATTCCTGAAATAATAGTCTCATTGGACTCTTCATCTCGGTGAACACGGAAAGTGGGATCCTCTTTACGGAATTTTTGCAAGGCTTTAGAGAAGTTTCCAGCAGCAGATTTTTCTTTGGGCTCGACAGCCAAGGAGATCACAGCGTCAGGAACGAAAATAGAACTCATAGCCACGTTGTATTTTCCATCAGTGAAAGTATCTCCAGAGGCACAGTCTACACCAAAAAGAGCCACAATGTCTCCGGCTTTGGCCTCTTCGATATCCTCCATTTCCTCAGAGTGCATTCGTACAATACGAGGAATCTTCACTTTTTTGTTATCCTGTGAGGCGTTGAAGATAAAGTCGCCCTTTTTCATGGTTCCACGATAGATTCTCATATAGGTCAACTGTCCAAATCGTCCATCTTCCAGCTTGAATGCTAGGGCAATCAACGACTCATCAGCATCACACTTTACAGCGAAAGGCTCCTCATTATTGTCCAGATCAAGGCCTTCATTTTCAACTTCCTTTGGGTTGGGTAGGTACATTTCGACCGCATCCAGAAGGAGCTGAACACCTCTGTTTTTATAGGCAGAACCCATAAATACAGGTGTGAGGTCTAGGCTGATAGTTCCTTTACGGATGGCGCGAATGATTTCTTCTTCCGTCGGCTCCTCCTCCATTAGGAACTTTTCACCCACCTCGTCGTCAAAATCGGCAGCCGCAGCAATAAGGTCATGGCGGTATTTTTTGGCGTCTTCCAGCATATCCGCAGGAATTTCAGCCTCTTTGATTTCTTCACCATTGTCGCCATGGAAGGTGAAAGCTTTCATTTTTACCAAATCCACCACACCGTTGTGACCATCTTCTAGGCCAATGGGGATCTGCATAAGAACGGCATTGTGTCTTAGCTTTTCGCGAAGGGCCTCTGTGACACGAAACGGGTTGGCTCCAGCACGATCCAGTTTGTTGATGAATGCCAGGCGGGGCACTTTATAGCGACGCATCTGACGATCCACAGTGATAGATTGGGACTGAACTCCAGCCACACCACAAAGAACCAGGATCGCTCCATCCAGAACTCTTAAGGCTCTCTCCACTTCAATGGTGAAATCCACGTGTCCGGGAGTATCAATGATATTGATGTCCGTGTTTTTCCACTGTACGGCAGTGGCAGCCGATTGAATGGTGATCCCACGTTCTTTTTCTAGCTCCATGGAGTCCATTTTTGCACCCACACCATCTTTACCCCTTACGTCGTGAATGGCGTGAATCCGACCTGTGTAAAATAGGATTCTTTCAGTCAAAGTGGTTTTTCCGGAGTCAATATGAGCGGAAATTCCGATGTTACGAACAGTATCTAAGTTCCAGCCTTTAGCCATGGTTACATGCCCTCTCTATGCATCTGGTCACCCGAAATATTAGGTGAGTTATTCTAGGTATTTAAAATGAACATCCCGTGTATCACACAGCGGCGATCAATGCTAGGATTAGGGCTGGAATTTGACCAAGTTTTTTGAGGGTGAGCTATTGGTAGATTGGATTTGAGGGGTTTTGAGAGGTATTTTGGAATATTCAGAGAGTCAGGTTGAAAAGGCTTTATTGGAGTCTTTTGGATTTTCCTCTTTTCGGGGGGAGCAGGGGGGGGTGGTCCGACATGTTCTGAAAGGAGGCTCTGGACTGGTGATTATGCCGACGGGCATGGGCAAAAGCCTTTGTTATCAGCTGCCTTCTATCCTGATACCAGGTGTGACGCTGGTGATTTCTCCGTTGATTGCCTTGATGAAGGATCAGGTGGACGCTGCAATCAAAAAAGGCCTGAAGGCCACGTTTATCAACTCCTCGCTGAGAAAACAGGAGCGGGAGGAGCGGTATCGTAGGCTGGCCAACAGGGATTACAAGCTAGTTTATGTAACTCCGGAAAGGTTTCGAAAGCCTGAGTTCGTTGAAGCCTTATTGAAAAACACCCTGTCATTGCTAGCTGTGGATGAGGCCCATTGTATTTCCGAATGGGGGCATGATTTTCGCCCAGATTACACCCGGGTGGGGGAGTTTCGGGCAACGATGGGGAATCCGCCCACGCTGGCACTGACTGCGACGGCAACGCCTTCCGTTAGAAAGGATATACTGAAGCAACTGAATCTGGAGGAAGCGACGACCCGGCAGTTTGTTTCGGGAATTCAACGGCCCAATCTGCATGTCTCGGTGGAGTCCGTCTATGGTGAAGAAGAAAAAGTCCGACATATTTTCGGCCGATCCTCCCAGATTGAAGGGCCTAAAATTATCTACTTCTCGCTCGTTCAGAGCTTGCAAAAGGTCCGTCATCAACTGCAGTCCCTGGGGTTGAACACTTTGGTCTATCATGGTCAACTGCCTGACCGAGTGAGGAAACAGAATCAAGAATGTTTTTTAAAGTCAGATCATGCTGTAATTTTGGCCACTCCAGCTTTTGGGTTGGGTGTAGACAAACCTAATGTTCGTTCTGTGATTCATGCTGAGTTACCGGGGTCCATTGAGGCCTTTTACCAGGAAATCGGTCGAGGTGGTCGAGACGGAGACCCGACTCACTGTTTTGCACTTTTTGACGAAGATGATATCAGCATCCAAATGGATTTTAATAAGTGGGCTTTGCCAGATCCAGGCTTTATCCAGTCGGCATTTCGTTTGATGGAGCGCAATCTGAGCCGGTTTCAAATGGAAGGGTTGGATTACTTAAGGGGGCAGCTCAATTTTTACAATCGTCGGGATTTTCGTGTAGAAACCACGTTAAACCTTTTGGAACGATGGGATGTGATTGAATGGCAGAATAAAAATCCTCGAACTTTATCCATAAAAAGTGAGATTCCAGAAGAGTTTCTTAATAAAGAGCGTTATATCAGAAACCAAAAGGAACATGGAAATAAACTTTACCAACTTGTGGAGTTATTTCGAACAGAAGAATGTCGAAAAAAAGTCATTTATCAGTACTTTGGACTCAAGGATATTGAAGACTGTGGATTTTGCGACAATTGTGACAGAAGTTAGGAGGTCCGTCAGTTGCAGTTGTATAAAAAAAATAGGGAATACTTTCTCAATCCTGACGCTGCGACAGCAGAAGGTCTGATTGCTGTGGATGATCGACTGGATGTGGATCGACTTTTAGAGGCTTATTCTTTTGGCATATTTCCATGGCCTCAAGAGGGTTTTCCAACACTTTGGTTCAGCCCCCCCGAAAGAGGTATTTTACAGTTTAAAAACTATCATCTCTCAAAAAAATTTCAGAAGTTTTTACGGAAATCTCCCTTTGAAGTCAGTATGAATGTAGCTTTTGAAGATGTCATTCTTCAATGTCAGAGAGCATCTCGCCCTGGTCAGGAGGGGACTTGGATTACTTCTAAAATATTAAAAGGTTATATGGACTTCCATAAGGAGGGCTATGCTCACAGTATTGAGGCTTGGGAAGAAGGCGTCCTTGTTGGTGGGTTGTATGGTGTTTATGTGGCGGGAGTCTTTTGTGGAGAAAGCATGTTTCATAAAAAAGACAATGCTTCTAAGGTGTGCTTGCACTATTTGGTGGAGTTTTTAATGAGTCAGGGGCAGAGTTGGATGGATGTGCAAATGGTTACGCCCTATCTGGAAAGTGTGGGAGCTGAGTACATTACTAGAAAACAGTTTCTGAGAAAACTGGAAGACAGCAAGAAATTAGTCAAAGTCTTAAAGTTTCAGAAGTCTAAACCTTCAAAAAGTTTGAAGTAGGCAGAGCCATTTTTTCTATCAAACAGCGGTTCATAGTGAGTAAACAGAGAAAGAGCCATTACACAGGCAACAATACACAGAGCAAAAAGAACAAAGTTCCAAAAATTGCCAAAAGCAAAGGCTTTAACATCATTGATTCGCTCTTTTAGGTACTGCTGTTTAAGTTCTTTGTACCGATTTTCTAGACCCTTTTGGATATCCCTACGATGACCGTCAGGAAGATCTATGTATTGGATACCTACAACCACCTGTCGAGGACTATCAAAGGAGTCTTTATTTTCCCACCACCTTTGATCAGAGTAGGACTCCATCCTGACCACACGCGCCCACCACGCAACATGAGATCCAGAAGGTATAGGAAATTCGATTTTTATATGATCACCAATTCTAGGGGCTTCTGAGCGGTCCACTAAAAATGCGATGCCTGTAGATGATAGGTTGATGATTCGGGTTTCGTGTTTGGTGCCCCTCTCTTTTTCTCTAGAAAAGCTTAGAACCTGCGAGTCGGATGGGCGCAAAACATACCTGGGCGCTCTGTGAATAAACTTTCGTAAAACCTGATTCATAAGCTTAGTATCGGCGTTTCAGACTGAGAAATTGAGAAGATTTTGATCAGGCAATTTTTTTGCCATTTTCCTCAATAGCCCTTAGTCGAGACTCGAGAGCCTCATCAACAAGGTCGTGTTTTTTCAAGACATCGTTGGCTCGACGAAGGCGATCGATCAAGCCGATTGTCAGAGCCGTGAGCCATGTAGGGACCTGTTTAATTTGAGCATCTACGTACTTTTTTTCTAATTGAACAGCAGTGACTTTGGTGAGAGCCACAACATTGGAGCTGTAGTTATCATCAAGAAGTACGGCGGTTTCTCCCACATATTCTCCAGATCCAATAATGGCCACAGGAATTTTTTCTCCATTTTTTTTAGTTTTGTAGACTTCGAGTTGACCCTCTTTGATAATATAAAGGTGCGTTCCTTTTTGCATTTCACGAATCAGGTGGTCTCCTGGTTTAAACTTTACAAGACTCATGCCTTTATTTTTCTGACTCATTGGAAATACCTCGTTATAGTAAGGGGGGGGTGACCCCCTCTTATCGGATTTTCAATGTCTAGTTCTTAAGTCAAATTGTGATTTTTAGTGTGTCTCAGACTGGGAATAGACGTCTTTTACGCACCATACCCTTGTGGTAGCCGGCGTATACACTCCAAAAGTGATAACGCTCAATAAAAAATCTTCCAAAGAAAGAAGGTCTACGGTTTTTACAGGTGTTTCATTAACACAAGCCAATTTTGGGTCAGTGTAGGAGTTTCGTACAAAGCCAAGAAACCACCGGTCATGATAGTCTTCTATCTGCGGCCTATGGGTGATTTGACTTTCCAGATCTGAGCGAAGAATTTTTGTTGAACAAGAGCAAATAAGCAAAGCTAAAAAAGCCAATAGTAAAATTCGAATCATTAAAATACTTCCAGATTGAGGAGGCGGTTGTGTTGAATGGCATCGATTCCATCAATGTCTGCAATTTTGGGGTCAGCCCCTTTTTTCAATAAAAAGCGAGCCAGTTTTTGATGTTTTTGTTTGATAGTTACAATCAGTGGAGTTTCACTTCTTTTATTTTGCAGATTCAGATGTGCTCCCTTTTGTATTAAAAGAGAAGCAATATTTTGAACTCCCTGTCGACAGGCACTAAATAGCGGTGATTCGTCAACTAAGTTTTGGTGATTGACATCAGCTCCTTTGAAAATCAGAAACTCTGTGATTTTAAAGTTTTCATAATCAACACTAACGTGAAGAGGAGAGTCACCATCACGATCGGAGTGCTGAGTGTTGGCTCCGGTAGCCAAAAGCTTCTGTAAGATGTCCATTCTATTACGGGGAATGGCAAAGTATAGGGGAGTCCAGCCCTGATCGTCAGTGGCATGGATATTGGCCCCTAGGGCTATAAGGGTTTTTATACCTTCGATGTCTCCAAAGCGAACAGCTAGCATCAGCGGGGATAGTCCAAATTGGTTTTTGGCCTCTATATTGGCACCGAACTGAATCAGCTTCTTAATAACATGGGGGTGGTTTTTGAGTGCGGCATTGTGTAAGGCCGTATTACCTTGAGAATCTCTGTGTTCAACATCTGCTCCTTTTTCTAGAAGCAGAGAGACAACTTCATTATGTCCTTTATAAGAAGCCACCTCTAAAGCAGAGGTGCGCCCTCGGTTTTCAGAGGCAGCAGATACACCAGACAGTAAGAGACGTTGGACCTCTTGCAAATTTCCTTTGGCCGCTTGGTGGACAAGGGATTCCGAGAGGGGGGTATGATTGTCAGTTTGCAGAGCTGCACACGCACACACTGTAAAAACAAAAATAAATGTGGTTACAATTTTGACAGCCATTCGGACCTTTTCAGCGTGAAGAAATTTCAGCCCATGATTACAATATAGGCTTATGAATGTCACGTATTTTGAACTCTAGCAGTTAATAATCTGATATTGCACTGAAAAATACTATGGAATGAATTTTGAATTACTAAAGAGGAGGTGCTGATTGGTGGAAGTCTTTACAGGGCTCATCAGAAACTTCAACACTTCATAAAGGATAGAAAAGCTGTGAAAATTTTGAACACTCTCAAGTTTGCAATCTTAACCTTAACAACAATTTGCAGCTTTTTCTCCTGGGCCCTTGATTTTGACAAAGAAATTACCAAGCAGGAAGTCACATCTATGAAGTTACAACAGGACCTTCTGGGGAAGAGCAAAAACCTTAAAGGAGATGACAAAGACCTGAAAAAACAGGACCTACAAGTTGTTTTGATTCCCAAAAGCCAACCAAATTAGTATCCTTTGATGCATGAATGCATCAAAGATTCGACAAAAATTCACTATTCCCGATGATGTGACTTACTTGAACTGTTCCTATATGGGCCCTCAACTGAAGGCGGCGACAGAGCGGGCTATTGAAGAGATAAGGCGTAAGGAAACTCCTTGGAAATACAACAAAGAAGATTTTTTTATTCATGTTGAAAGTCTTCAGAAAAAAATAGCTCTGTTGCTTGATACACAGCCTGAACAGGTGGCTCTGACCCCTTCCGTGAGCTATGGAGTTTCTACTGCCGCCAGGGGAGTATTGCATTACAGTGAACCTGGTGAAATTTTAATGCTGGATCAGCAATTTCCCTCAAATGTGTATCCATGGATGGCATTAGAGTCCCATGGATTCTCAATAAAGGTTTTGCAAAGAAACTTGCAAAAGGATTTGACGGAGCAGGTGCTCAACAGCATTGGCGCATCTACTAAAGTGGTAACAGTTGGACAATGTCATTGGGCCGATGGGCACATGATGGATATTGAAAAAGTGGGACAGGTCTGTAGGCAGAAGGGAGTGCTTTTTGTTGTGGACGGTATTCAAAGTGTAGGTGTGCTTCCCACTTCTGTTAAAAAGGCTAGGGTTCATTACTTTGCTGGGGGTATGTACAAGTGGCTGTTGGGACCCTATGGTTTAAGTTACCTGTTTGTAGATAAGGACTTTTGTGAGGGACCGGCTTTGGACCCCACGTGGATGAGTCGAGTGGGGAGTGATGACTTCACACAACTGACAAATTATAATCGGCCATTATTGCCTGGAGCTGACAGATATCATATGGGAGGCAAGAGCAGTTTTATTCATGTTGCCATAGCTAATACAGCCATTCAGTTCTTACTTGAATTGGGGATTGAAAATATCTGCAGGGAGGTTCGTAAAAAAACAGACTTTCTCTCTGGATACTTTTCGAGTCGAGGGATGCAACTTATTCCGAGAGATTATAGGGCGCCTCATATTCTTTCTATTATGGGCGAAAAAAGACAATGGAGTGAGAGCTTTCAGGAGCGTTTGTACCAGCGTCAGGTGTATGTCTCTTTTCGTGGTGATTGCATGCGTATTTCTCCTAATGTTTTTAATACTGACTCAGACCTTAATAGATTAACGGAAGTCCTTGATGAGGTTTTATGAAGCTGACTGATACCCACTGGTTTTGGTTAGTTTTTGCCATTTTGATGGGGCTATTGGGGATACAGGCGGCCATGTATCCAACTCTTGAAGGTGATGCGTTGGAGATTGTGGCTGCAGTTAAGACTCATGGAGTGATTCACTCTCCAGGCTTTCCTGTCTATATGATTTTGATCCATTTATTTTCAACTCTCCTGTTTTTTATCAAAATCTCACATGCCATTAGCCTTTTTAGTGTTTTTTGTGCAGCACTCAGTTCGTCAGTCCTTTATTGGTTAGCTCGACAGAGAGGGGTAGATAAGGGGGGAGCCCTTGTCTTTTCTGTACTTCCAGTATTTTCTTTGGAGGTATGGTATCAGTCGCTGATTCAGGAGGTCTATTCTCTGGCAGTGCTGTGGATGCTTTTGATTTGTCAGTCTTTTATGCTGATGGATCAAAGAAATAGCCGCTGGACGCAGGGATGGGTACTATTTTTGTTGGTCAGCGGGTTTGGGGTTCATCTATATGTATGGCCTTTGATCCCAATCGGGTTAGGGTTACTTCTCTGGAAGTGGAAAAAACAGCAGTGGACCTTATCCCCTAGGGGGGCTGGTCTTGCAGTGGTTTTGGGTCTTCTTCCTTTTCTCTATCTGCCGTTGATGGCTGGCAATTCCAGGTATATCAATGAGGGTAATATTAACAGTTTTGAGAGATTTGTAGATCATGTGACTTGGAAGCTGCATCGGGAACGACTTGCTAACTATGAAGATCAGAGGCAGAACGATCAGAGGCAGTGGTTTTCTGTCAAGGCCAAACAGTTGCTGTATTTTATTAGCGAAGTGGGTGCTCAGTATTGGTTGCCACTGTTAGGTATGCTCGTTTTATTGATTTTTTTAATTTTGGTTCCGTGGCCGGTGAGCTTTTTAAAACGAGGGCCTCCAACAAGTACTCATCACTTATTATTTGCTTTTAGTCTAGGGTTGTTTTTAAATATCTGGCTTATTTTTTCTGGAGGTGATTATCAGACTTCAGTCTTGAGTGAAATGAAAGTTCACCTGGTTCCAATGTATTATTTTTTTAGCTTGTGGCTGGCGATGGGATTTCAGTTATTTCAAAATCCTCAATTTCGAAGGGGAGTATTGGTGGTGACTTCTCTATTATTACTAGGACATGTGATTTGGTTTTTCAAGGCACTGAATATAAGAAATAATGATATTGCTGTTAGACATGGCCATGAGCTTTTACAAAACTTGCCACAAGATTCAATTTTATTAAGCCAGGGAGATGTGGACCTTATGGCCATTATTTATCAGCAAGCAGTGGAGGGCTTCAGAACAGACATTCAATTGGTGAATTTGGTTAATGGAACTCGTTGGTACTTTGAAAACTTGCAAAATACAGTAAGCAGGGTGGAGTGGCCTTTGCTTTATTCCAAATATTTCCAACTAGAAGTGATCGAAAAGAATTTTGGTAAAATGCCGATTTATTTTTCTAATTACTATGCCGCTTTGTTGGTTTTGCAACATTCGACCATAAAGGGGCGATTTTTGGTGATTCCAGAAAAAGGTGGGTATAAGTTGACGGTGGAAAAACAGATGATTAAAGACTCAGTTGACTCAACAGTAGTGAAGTTTACAAATTTTGTCCCCATAAAGACAAGAGGATTCTTTCTGAGAGGTGTGGAAAAAGATATTTCTGGACAGTATATGGACTATTACTCCCGGAGGGCTGAGCTGCTCAGTGTTTTTAATAAGAAAAATCTTGCTGAGCAAGAGTGGAAGCTAGGAAGCCGGCATCCAGTTTTTGATTCTCGGTTCAATCAGTTAATTCGTAATCAGTTATTAAAGGTTCAGCAACGTTTTAATATCAGGGACTCGTTGTTCTAGCTCACGATTGATTTTACGTTTTAGATCCCTTTGAACTTGGTTATCATATTGACTAGAGCTTCTTTCGTTTCGTAGCTCATTAACAATCATTCCAGCGTTCTGGAAGCACACTCGTGCCAGCTCTTGGCGCGTGGGATGACCATTGCGCCCAGGAGTGTATTCTGAAG
>JAUILT010000086.1 GCA_030432925.1 Bdellovibrionia bacterium
TTTCACATATGGCCTTATTGTTGTTTACTTTGGGTTTTCCGCGTGGGCAGGGGCCTTTGCTTTGGCAACTATTATGCTTCCTATAGTGGCTCGTACTACTGAAGAAATTATGAAGTTGATTCCTGATCATATTCGTGAAGCTGGGCTGGCGCTGGGAGTTCCTCGTTGGAAAGTGATTTTGCGAATTTTGGTCCCTGGCTGTATGGGGGCCCTTATGACAGGTATTATGTTAGCTATTGCGAGAGT
The DNA here is from genome assembly GCA_030432925.1 of Bdellovibrionia bacterium. Lineage (GTDB taxonomy): Bacteria > Bdellovibrionota > Bdellovibrionia > Bdellovibrionales > UBA1609 > JABSOQ01. The sequence goes on from JAUILT010000086.1 coordinate 247, forward strand.
TGCAGGAGAAACAGCTCCGTTGCTATTTACGGCCTTAGGAAACCAGTTCTTCTCGGATTCCTTGAGTCAGCCAACAGCATCGCTTCCGGTACAGATTTATAATTTTGCAAAAAGCGGTTTTCCAGACCTCGAGAGGCAAGCCTGGGCTGGAGCTCTGGTTCTTGTTTTGTTTGTATTTTTAATTAATATTGGAACTCGAGTATTTTTATATTTACACCAGGTTGGTGTACAGGTCAGAGAAAAGGCATAGGGATTATCAAATGGCTCATGGTGAAGTTTTAAGAGTTGAAAAGCTCAATGCTTTTTTTGGGGCCTTCCAGGCTGTCAAGGACGTGGATATTTCTGTCAAACATAATGAAGTTGTTGCATTGATCGGGCCTTCTGGTTGTGGAAAATCCACATTCATTCGTTGTTTGAATCGTTTGCATGAAGAGGTTTCCGGTGCCAGGTGCACGGGAGATGTGTGGCTGGATGGTAAAAATATTTATGGACCAGGTGTGGATCCTGTTCTGGTAAGACGAAATGTGGGAATGGTTTTTCAAAAGCCCAATCCATTTCCGGGGCTCAGTGTTTTTGATAATGTGGCTGTGGGGTTGAAGCTTGCTGGAGTTTCTAAAAAGAGTGTCTTGGAGGAGGCTGTGACTACAGCGCTAAAAAAATCAGCCCTTTGGGAAGAGGTGAAGGATAAACTAAAACAGCCAGGAACGGGCTTGTCAGGAGGTCAGCAACAAAGGCTATGCCTGGCTCGAGCTCTCGCCGTTAAGCCTCCGGTGATTTTGATGGATGAACCGACTTCGGCTCTGGACCCTATTTCTACAGCGAAGATTGAAGAGTTAGTTGTGGAGCTGAAAGATGAAGTCACCGTAGTGATTGTGACCCACAATATGCAGCAGGCCTCTAGAATCAGTAATAAGACGGCCTTTTTTCTTTTGGGGGAATTGATTGAGTTTGGTAAGACCTCGAATATATTTACAAAACCCCAGAATACTAAAACAGAGCAATATATCACTGGTCGATTTGGTTAGGATCTGATAGTTCTTAGCGAGTTATGAATAGACATGTCGATAATGATCTCAGTGACTTAAAGGATTTACTTCTCTCAATGGGTGGGTGCGTTGAACGCGCAATAGATGAAGTGCATGAAGGCATGATCAATAAATCTGAAAAGCACTTTGATCGGGTCCGTGAGCAAGAAAAGGCCATTAATAAGTTACATAGTAAGGTAGATAAAAAGTGTTTGCGCATTCTTGCTCGTCAGGCCCCTGTAGCTACAGACTTGAGGTTGGTTTTGTCTGTTGTAAAGATCAATACGGACCTGGAGCGCATGGGGGATCAGTGCATGAACATCCTTCACAATGCTAGAGACTATATGGCTGCCGGAGGGTCTGAGGTTCCCAAAGAATTTCATGAAATGAAAAGGCAAGTGAGAGTCATGGTGAAAACGGCTTTAGACGCCTTTGTCAGACAGGATTTAGCGCTTTGTCGAGATGTTTTGGATAATGATGACGTTGTTGATGATTTTCGCAATCAAATTGTGGACTCATTAAAGTTAAAAATGAAATCAAATCCTGACGAAATGGATATATATCTTCACCTTATAATGATCGCCAAAAATATGGAGCGTATGGCTGACCATGCCACCAATATTGCAGAGGGTGTGATCTTTGTCATCACAGGAGATGACATTCGTCATGGTCGGAGTATGACAGAGCCCAGTTGAAGGAACAGGTAAGAAATATGAATATGAATATGAGTAAAAAAGTACTTGTCGTAGAGGATGAAATTGAAATTCGACAGTTAATCGTTTTGCACTTAAAGCGAGAGGGCTTTGAGGTCGATGAGGTGGCGGACGGTGAATCTGCTTTAAGAAAGCTCAGTGAGAATGATTATTCAATAGTTCTTCTAGACTGGATGCTTCCGCAAATGAGCGGTGTGGAAATCACTAAATGGATGCGGGTTCAAAACTCTTTAAAAAGGACTCCCATTTTAATGGTGACTGCCAAGGTGGACCCGGAGCATGTGGCTGCGGGTCTAGATGCTGGAGCCGATGATTATCTACCAAAGCCATTTGATACATTGGTTTTAAAAGCTCGGGTGAACGCTTTAATGAGGCGCAGTCAGTGGCTTAAGGCTGCTGGAGAGATTGTCAAAGACGTTCATATTGGTGCTTTAACACTAAAACCAGAGCAGTATGAAATTCATATGGATGGTCACAAAATGGACTTGACCAAGTCTGAGTACAAGCTTTTAGAAACCTTGATGTCTCATCAGGGCAAGGTGCTCTCTCGTGAGCGTTTGATCAATGAGATTCAAGGATCTGATGTAAATGTTGTAGGGAGAACTGTGGACACCCATGTATTTGGGCTCAGAAAAAAGTTGGGTCACCATTCTGACTTGATTGAAACCATACGCGGTATTGGATACCGTGTGAAGTATTTGGATCAACAATAACATGAAGTTAAGTGCTTTTCCCACGAGATTATTTCGTTGGTTTGTGGGAAGACAGGTGCTGCTATCATTGGTGTGTTTGATGGTCGTTGCAGCTGGTGTCAGCCTGTGGGTTTCTAATCAGGTAAATCTTGATATGGACTCACGTCGTTGGGTCATTAAGTCCATAGTTTTTATTTCTCTGGCAAACTTTGCCCTTTTTACCTTGGTCACCCTATTTATGGCCCGTCGACTTGTGATCCCCCTTGGGCGACTGATCAACAAAACTCATAGATTGAGGAAGTACCCCTTTAGCACAGAGAAAATGTCTGAACAGGAGCTAGCCTATGATGAGCCTGGAGAGTGGTATGAGTTAGAAAGGGCTCTCAATAAACTGGGGAGAGACCTTCGTCAAAAAACAATTCGTCTTTCGAGAGAAAAAACAGAATTTCGAGCCATTATCTCATCAATGACGGAGGCTATTCTTGCCGTGGATATGGATCGCCACCCTATGTTTTATAACCCGCAGTTTGCATTTTTATTTGATATTGACAACATGAATACAGATGATTTGGTATTGAGCGAATTTATTAGAGACCCGGTTGTTTTGAGTGCTTATGAGCGGTGCCTGACATCAGGACATACTGAGCGGGTTAAGTTGCAATTGGAAATTAAAAATGAAATTCATTACTTCAATGTATCCATTGCTCCTTTGAAAAAGAAGCACAATCAAGAAGTTTACGGAGCTGTGGCTGTTTTTAATGATGTGACAGACTTAAGAAAAATGGAGCGTATTCGAATTGATTTTGTAGGCAATGTCTCTCATGAGTTGAGAACACCTCTTACATCTATCATGGGTTATTTACAGACTATCAAAGAAGATCTAGAGGCAGGAAATACAGAGCAGTCTGTAGATTTTATTGAGATTATAGAACGCAATGTTGGGCGTTTGAAGTTATTGGTAGATGATCTTTTGGATCTCTCGCAGTTGGAATCAGGCCCTGCTTTGAAGAAACAGGTTGTAGATACCCGGGAGTTGACGGAGGGAGTGATTAACATGATTCCCTCTCGGGATCATGTCATTCATATTGGTTTTGGGGTGGAGCATTTGAAGGCTGATCAGGGGAGAGTGGAGCAGGTTCTTAGAAACCTACTCCAAAACTCAGTTCGTTATGTGCCTAAGGGACGTAATATTTGGGTGAATTGGGAACTATCAGGCTCTGGTGTGGTTCTTAGGGTTAAAGACGATGGGCCGGGGATACCAAAAAAACACCATGACCGTTTGTTTGAGCGTTTTTATCGTATTGATGAGTCTCGTGCTCGGGATCAAGGGGGGACTGGGATTGGTCTTTCTTTGGTCAAGCATATTATGAACTCTCATGGCGGTACGGTTCATTTGGTCAGTGACGAAGGGCAGGGTGCTGAGTTTATATGTGAATTCCCGACGGGACAGTGAGAACTCAAGCTGGATCGGTATAGAAGAGCACCGTCAGGAGTTCTTTTTCAACGGACGGGGATTTTCTGGAAATGTCCCATCTTTTTGGTATTGATCGAGCATTCTTTGAATATAAGGTCGGCAACTTCCACCACAGGAGCCCACTCCGGCAGAGGTGCGATCAAAAATTCTATTGAGTGATGTTGCCCCATTTTTTATGGCTTCTTCAAGGGTAGATTTTTTTACAAAGTTACACCAGCAGACATTTTGATCTTTGCTATTGGGTCGGGCTGAGCGCTTGGCCATGGGGACCTCTTGTTAAGATATTTTATGGCCATCCAGGCGGGCAAGAAGAAGGTCTACAATTTGAGGTTTAACCTTAGAAAACTCACCATTCACTGTCGCTCCAGCGGCGTACATATGGCCTCCTCCATCAAAAGTTTCGGCAATTCCTAAAACTTCAATGGCTCCTTTAGAGCGGAGACTCATTTTGTAGGTGTTCTTGGCATCTTCTCTGAACAGGGCTGCTGCTTGAAGGGTGTTGATATTCATGAGCATATCAATGACATCTCTGGAATCATCCATATTGAGATTGTGATCAAGGAGATCTTTAGCATGAAGCTTTAATACAGCGATGCGACCCTCTCCAAAGTACTCAATTTCACCTAGAACTTTTGAAAGAAACTGCACTTTTTCAATGGTGTGTGTGGCAAATAATGACCTATGGATATCTTCACTATTAGCAATGTGTTCAATCAATTCAGCACAAATTAAGTGAGAGGTGGAAGAGTTTTTTACATACTTGAATAATTGAGTATCAAAAGCGATAGAGGTATAAATTGCTTTAGCTATTTTCTCATCAAAGTGGATTCCCATTTCTTTAATAATAAAATAAGCAATCTCTCCTGTGCTGGCGGCTCTAGTATTGATATAGGATCCTGCTGTGGGCTCTGGACCTTGGTTCAATACAGGGTGGTGGTCCACAAACAGAATATTCTGAACATTCTCTTCAAGCGCTGTGTATAGAGGTTCCACGAGGCGTCGATCATTGGTGTCAAAGATCAATGCCAGGTCGGTGTTTTGAATGGGATCGTGGTCTTGTTCAAATACTTGCAAATAAATATCAGGTTGTAAAAAATTGTACCGGTTGGGAACCTCGTCCACAGTCAGTACGCGTACTTTTTTGCCAATTTTTTTGAGGGCATGGTACAGCCCTAGCATAGCTCCCAGTCCATCACCATCACACTGTTTATGAGTGCTCAATAAAATGGAGTCAGATGACTTAATAAATTTAACCAGACTATCTACTTTGAGTGTCGTCAGGCGTGGAACGTAGTTCATTCCTTTACTCTACACGGGATCTTTACGTCTGAAAAGTAAAAGGTCACACTAGTGCAATAGGTGTAGGCCAATGGTGGCAGTTCCAAGAAAGCAAAAGAAGCCAAAAATATCTGTAATCATGGTTACCAGAACGCCACTCCCGACGGCAGGGTCTAGGTTCCATTTTTTAAGCCCGATGGGGATCAGCGCACCCGCAGCTGCGGCAACCAGGGAGTTCAGTAGCAGAGAGATAACAATCACCACACTCACCAGGAGAGAGCCTTTCCAGAAGTAAGTCATAATACCCGCACAAAGTCCTGTTGCTCCTCCAATCACTAATCCCACTGTGCATTCTTTGAGGATCACTCGCGCCTGAGAGATAAAATTAAAGTCGCCTGTCGCCAAGCCACGAGTGACGACTGTTAAGGTTTGGATTGCTGTATTGCCACCAATTCCTGCTACAATGTTTTTTAGGGAGGCCAGAATAATCAACTGGCTCATGGTCTGTTCAAATAGACTGATAACAGAGCTGGCCATGGCTGCAAGAACTAAGTTGAGTAACATCCAGGGAATCCGATTTTTGATACTGCCCATGGCAGGAGTATAGATACGGTCGTCTTCTTGTAGGCCAGCACGAGCATAGATATCTGCTGTTGCTTCTTCTTGAATAATATCAAGGACGTCATCTACAGTCACAATTCCAAGAAGTGTGTTTTTTTCATCAACCACAGGGACAGCAATAAAATCATAGTGACTGACAATACGAGCCACTTCGTCGGCAGGTGTTTCTGGGTGAACACTGACCACTTCTCGCTTCATGAGCTTTTCTACAAGGGTGTCGGCAGGGGCCGTAGCAAGCACACGCAAAGAAGCGACTCCCACGAGACGGTTTTCCCCGTTAACGCAGTAAATGTAGTAAATGGACTCTTCCTGAGCAGCCCATCGTAATTGTTCAATGCCTTCAGCGGCTGTCATGGTGGGCTTGAGAGAGAAGATTTTGGTCATCATAGAGCGGCCGGCAGAGCCTTCGGGGTAGTCCAAAAACAACTGCACACGTTGCCGTTTGGGAGCCTCAAGGATTTCTAATAGGCGTTGCTGCTCACCCACCTCCATAAGGCTTAAAAAATAGGCGGCATCTTCGTCGGAAGAATAAACAATCAGAGACCGAAGCATACGCTCATCCAGTTTGGACAAAAGCTTTTCTAAGCGCTGTTCGGGAATGAGAACCAGGGTTTCACTGACTTTATCAATGGAAAGCAGGGCATCTACTAAAAACCGGGCTTCTCGGCTGTTCAGTTGTCGAAACAAGGTGGCGAGATCTGCGGGTTCCAGACGACCCAATATAGAGAGAAGAGGGCGGCTTTTTCTGCCAACCAGAAGACGTCGAATGATGGAAATATTGGCAGAATTGAGCTTCATCATCATTCCCGCAGTGTTCTATCGACCCTAAAAAATCAAACGGGATCGGTATATATTTGAGATACAAGTCATTTTAGCTACTTATACCAACTCCATTAAACAATTGGTATTACTGCATAATTGCGCAAGGAGGTGGGCTTTGTCAAAGCTCCATAAACGGGTCCCCTTAATTGCGGATATGAGCCTCAAAAATACCCGCCTCTTTTTAGTTTTCCTATTGCTCTCGCTGTCGATTCATCTATAATACGGGGCTTTAATCAGGAGCAGGTAATGAGCGATAAACAGCCAATGACACTAAATGGCAAAGCGCAACTGGAAGAAGAGCTAAAACGTTTAATGAGTGTGGAGCGCCCTGAAAATATCAAGGCTATTGAAGAGGCTCGTGGTCATGGTGATCTTAGTGAAAATGCAGATTATGATGCAGCCAAAGAACGGCAGGCCTTTATTGAATCTCGAATTGGCGACATTCAGGCTAAGCTCGCCAATGCTGAAGTCGTGGATCCTGCATCTATTCAGTCAGAAAAAATTGTTTTTGGTGCCACCGTAAAAATGCTGGATCTTGATACAGACAATGAAGTGACTTATCAGATTGTGGGTGAGGATGAAGCTGATGTTAAAAATGCTAAGGTCTCAGTGTTTTCTCCGATAGCTCGCAGTATGATTGGTAAGGTTGTTGGTGATATCATAGAGTTTCACTCGCCCAAGGGTGAGAAGGAATATGAAATATTGGAGTTACAATACAAATAATGTAAAGTGAATACACCATCAGAGGTGTCAGCACATTGAATCAGCAGCCTATTGTAAAAACAAAAGATGAAAAGCACCGTGGAACGGTGCTTTTTGTTATTGGAATTCTTATTGCTTTATTTTTTGGTGGTGCCGTTAGAACGTTTCTTTCTCCACATCAGGTAGAAAACTATATTCGCCAACAGGTGGAGGACCGAAAACCCAAGTTTGACGTGGAGTTCAGTAGAGCCCAGTTAACACTATCGCGTGGCTGGGTGCCTCGTTTGGGACTCCAATTGAATGATCTTCAGTTAAAGACCAATAACCGGTGTTTGAACCCTATCCATTTAACCGTTGATGAAGTTTATATTCCGGTTCATATTTTTCGATTTCTTGACGGTGAAATTCAATTTCTTCAAATTGAATTTGGTAATATTGATATTGTAGGGTTGACGAAGCCAGAGACCTGCTTAAAGAGAGGAAATGTTATAATAGAACCTGTGTTGCCACGGAGAGAAGTGGTGACTCTTTCCGGAATTGAGAAAAACTCTTTTGATGACTTTATGGAAAAATTTAACTCTTTTGTTAATAACAGGTGGTCCAAGGAGTTAGAGAATACTAGAAAATGGTTAACAGGGGTTTCTGCTGAAAAGATTACCTTCCGGTTGGACTCCGCAAAGGGGCAGGCCCACGTAATAAGAGATTTTCATTTTGATGCTGGTCATGAAGGCGCATCTGTCAATGTGAACTTTGTATACTCTCCTGATCAGGAGTTGATTTATTATCAACCTTTACAAGATATCCAAGTGCACCTGGAAGTGGATGAAGACCTCATGCGATTGAATGCTCGATCAGGCTATAAAGAGGGGCGTTGGGTCGCTTCAGGAGAACTGCTTCTTGACTCCAACCAGTTCCAGTTACGAAGTGATTTAAAAACTGTTCCTGTTGCTGAGGTTTTTCATGGCTTTTCTAAGAAGGGTGTTTTGCCCGATGTTCATGGAAGTCGTCCGATCTGGCTGACTTGTAATAAAAGCTTAAAGGGCTCACTTTTAGATTGGTCCAATGCTGAGCTTGAAGTGAATGAATGCCTTATCTCCGGAGAGTTAGGCTCCATCAGGCTTTCAAAAAGCTCTCTGAAACCCTTTAAAAAACCAATGACTTACAAGCCTTTTAAAGTACAGTTGACACGGTTTTCTCTTGAGAACCTTCTGGATGCTTTTGATAAAGAGCCTCCCTTTAATATTTTCCACCAGCTAGGATTTGTAACCGGAGAAATCACGTTTGCAGGTATTCAGGAAATAAATTTTTTGGGATCTATTGAGGATATCAGTCTCGTGTTTTTTCTGAATGGAAAAAAAGAATATCAAAAGATTTCAGAAATTCAGGGAGAGTTGATGTTTCGAGACAATCGTTTTTCTGGTCAAGTCACATCCATGAATATTGATCAGGGAGAGTTTCAGGGAAAGGTCAGTTTAAACTTAGATCGCAAATTTCGTGAGGGCCTTGTGCAAGCCAGTGTTTCCCAATTGGAGTTGCACCCAGAAATTCTTCAACTCTTACAGTTAGAGGGAATCTCTCATTTTGAGGTTTATGGTCAAGGGGAGGTTCAGGCTGGTAATATTGTTACCTGGAATGGCAATATTGGTTTTCCTTACTTAGAAGACAATGGGTTAAAGTTATCGACGACAAAATTTCGATCCATTTGGAGAGAAGCCCAGTGGAAAGGTGTACTGACTTCAAAGGAGGCGAGTATTTCCTCGTCTCATCCATTGTTCAAAATTCTTTATCCGTTATATCTTGAGGAGAACGCACACTCTAACCAATTGAATTTGAAAGATCTTGAGACAGAAATTAAAGTGAATTCAGAACGCTTTCAGTGGATTCGAGCTAAAGCTTGGGACAAAGATAAAGACATTGTTTTTGCCACAGAAGGGGAGTTTGATAAAAAAGGCCAATTGAAAGGTGAGATTATTGTGGACTTTCCGGTATTAAAGCTTTTGAGGTGGAATATTGAGGGGTCATTGGAGTCGCCAGTGATTAAGCCTTCTGTGAAAATGCTCAAGGAATTAGCCAAGAAAAAGCCAGAGCTGAGTGCACCCACATCCATTGAATTCGTTTCAGAGAAGTTTTATTTGCCAAAAGCATTTCAGGGAGGAGCCTCTGAAAGCCTAAAGAAAATCCGAAATACTGTTATCGACTCTGCTCGTAAAATTCTTCCGAGTGGGACTGGAGATTCATCCGAAGAAAAATAAAAATTTATTCTGTCTCCAACTCAATCCCAAAAATCCATAAACTGGTCCCCTTAATTGCGGACGCTAACGGCTTCTATCATTTGTACACTAGCCAAAATTTCAAGCCACACTCAAAATATACTAAAATACTCTCTACTTTCAGAAACTTAGAGAATCATATCCGCAATTAAGGGGACCAGTTAGTGAATTCTATAAGCCATTCTCTGACACAAGTTCGACACCTAAAATTTGAAAAGCCGTCTGTATTCAAATTTATCGATAGGAGGAGCTGTTTAGTGGAAATATCAATGATGTGAAGTGCTTTTCACAAATCATTGATCAGCTAAAAAATAAATATAATGTCTCAAGCATTGCCTTAGTTGGAGACCGGGGAATGATCTCCAAATCCAATGTTGGTGAGATCGAAGGCAGTGGTTTAAAGTACACCCTCGGCTACCGAATGAGAACAAGATTTTACAGGCGCATCCGTTGAAGTATGCGAGTATCAAATATGGCTACTCTGACCTGAGGGACTTTGCGAGACTGTGACATGATTCTTTCTGAAGAGCGTAGTGCGGGAAATCCGCACGCTATGTTCTGTGCTGGGGCCACTTGGGTAACTGGGTGGTCTACCCGATCAGCAATGGATTTTAATGGCCAAACGGTCAAAACATATCCGACGGATTTTTAAGAAACCTTCTTTTTTAGGGCTTTGATCTCTTTTTCCAAACGGTCCAGGCGGCTCTCTTCAGCCTTTTTGCACTTCAGGGAGTCTTTAACAATTTTGTTGAGAAGGGTTTGGTAAGGGGAGCCCATGTCTTCGGCCATCTTCTTGATTTCATCGAGAACATCCGCATCAAAGTTGATGGTGATTTTAACTTTGGAGCTTTCGGCCATTTTTTTTCTCATGGCTTGAGTTCCTTTTTTATCGACTTTTAAATCACTCATTTTCGGTTGTTTCATAATAAAGCCTCCTAAATTTCCTCCATTCAGCAGAGCCAATAATTCTAATCTTATTACCTCTTTTAGTGAAATAAGTGGTGAGCACTCTTCCAGATTTCGACATTCCCACTCAGTAATAACGCTTTTCCTTGTCCGAGTGATTTTCGTCGACCATTTGGAAGCCCTGGGGATCGAAAAAGGAGTCCACAGCCTCCAGAAATGAGACCTTGTGCTCCTTGTTGTCATCCCACTCAAATTCCACAATTTATAATGCCATATTTATACATATTTGTACATATTTTTTATGTTAATAGAAATAGCTGAAGAATCGATGACTTGGGGGAAGGGGAGAACAGATTTCTTCGTTGCCTTTTTTTGCCAACCCATATCTCCAGATTGGGGGCATGCCAATAATTAAGGGGACCAGTTTGTAGTTGTTAGAGAATTTGGCTCTCACGACTTCTTTGTAGCAAGTGGTCCATGGCTTGAATGGCGGTTTTTTGCATCATTTCTGAAATCTTATCGCCAATTTTTTTACGTTCTTTCAGACTCACTTTGATTAACTTGTAGTCATCTTTTTTGGAGAATAACCACTCGTCACTGGTTTGGACAGTATCTACCAATCCAAGCTCTTTAGCTCTTAGCCCAAACCAATACTCTCCAGTGGCCACCTGGGAGATATTCATAGAGGGCCTATTTTTGCTGACAAACTCCTTGAAAAGTTGGTGAGTGTCCTCCATTTGTTCAACAAATTTTTGTTTTCCTTTTTCAGTGATTTCCCCAAGCATGGTGATTGTGCGTTTGTATTCACCGGCTGTAATCTCTTGGTAGTCCACATCGTGTTTTTTCAGAAAGCGATGCAAGTTAGGAACCTGGGCTAAAACACCAATGCTTCCCAAGATGGCAAAGGGGGCTGCAATGATATGGTGGCCCGTACAGGCCATCATATAACCGCCACTGGCTGCAACTTTATCTACGCCAATAGTGAGCTTTAAGTCAGCATCCTTGAACCGTTGCAGCTGAGAAGCCGCGAGCCCATAGGAGTGGACCATTCCGCCTGTGGATTCAATATTGACAAAAATCTCGTCTGTCTTTGGGTCAGCAACAGACAAGACAGACGTGACTTCGTCTCGGAGCTGGCTCACAGCAGAGGCCTTGATATCACCTTCAAACTCAAGAACAAAAATGCGTTTTTTGTCTGCATTGGACTTTTTCTTATTTTCTTTCTTTTTGCTTTTTTCAATCTTTTTGAACTCTTTCTTGAGCAGTTTATGGTCCTCAGTTTGGGCACGAATCTGCTTATTGTAAGACTCATATCTTTTATTAAGGTCCTCAATAGATAAAGTTTTTTTAGGGGGTTTCATTTTGCTCAGGAGGCCAAAAAATGTAACCAAAACAATAATAACTCCCAATACAATCACTAGGGATTTTCCACTAAATACACCTAACTCAATTAGCCATTCCATATGTTATAATCCTTGCTCAAGAGATTGGACCCCACCTTAGCGATGCTATCGACCGAGGTCGAGGAAAAAACCCAGGATCTTTGCCAAGTTTAGTCAAAAACTGGCACTATCAGAATATGATTGGAAAAATTATACTAACTGGTCCCCTTAATTGCGGATATGATTCTCTAAGTTTTTGAAAGTAGAGAGCATTTTAGTGTTTTTTGAGTGTGGCTTGAAATTCTTGTTAGTGTATGAAGGGCAGAAGCTATTA
>JAUILT010000087.1 GCA_030432925.1 Bdellovibrionia bacterium
GTTATGATCTTATCAGCCAGGGGCGTGCCCAATTCGTTTTCAATAACGTCCTTTAGTGGCCGTGCTCCAAAAGCTGGTGAAAACCCCTTGTCAATCAGCAAATCTTTCACAGCAGGATCTACTTCCAATTCGATCTGCTGCTTTTGCAATATCTTTGCGAAGTTCTTCAATTGAATATCAAGAATACCGTGGGCTATGGATTTATCAATGGGAGCAAATGGAATGATATACATCCGCCGACCTAGAAATTCTGGAAGAAAAACCCTTCTTCCATATACACACCGTACTCGGTGGGCCGGACTTTCGTTGTTATGGAGGCCACCTATTTTCAGCAAAAGTGGCTGTTACCTGTGAAATCAACTTCCGCCCCCTGGAAATAGAGGTTGTTCGTAAACATAACTCAAAAATTGGCCTCAACCTCATTGAGTTTTGCGGTATTCCCCATAAAAAATAATATCAGTTTTTCAAAGCCCTCAAAGGCTTCCCTCCTAGATAACATTGAGCTCCGTGATCTTGAACTAAACCGGCAGCCTGCATATAAGCATAGACAATGGTGCTTCCAACAAAACGAAACCCTCTCTTCTTCAGATCTTTCGAGATCACATCACTCATATTAGTTTTTGATGGATACTCCTTCATGCTCTTAAAGCTATTTTGAATAGTTGTATTCTTCACAAAGCCCCAAATATATTTATCAAAACTGCCAAATTCCTTTTGAATTTTCAAAAAGGCTCTTGCGTTACTTACCGTAGACTGCACTTTGAGCCTGTTTCTAATAATTCCAGGATCCTTGAGCAAATTTTCAACCCGTTGATCTGTAATTCGAGACACTTTGAGCGGGTCAAAGCCATAAAAGGCTTTTCTGTAGTTCTGCCTTTTATTCAATACTGTCTCCCAACTTAACCCCGCCTGAGCCCCTTCCAGGGTGATCATCTCAAAGTGTTTAGTGTCCTCATGGACTGGCCGCCCCCACTCCCTATCATGATACTCAACATAAAGTGGGTTATTTAAATTGAGCCAAGGACACCTTGATTTACTCATTCCAACACCTCAAAAAAAACAGCCACTACAACTCAACTTATGGAGTGGCTGCCTTTGTTTATATTAAAAAGAACCCCTATCCTACCAGCAATCAACGACCACAAGGTCTATGTGTGCGCTGAATCTTACAGGTTAGATCCACCCGCATAGAATCTCTAAACTTTGAGTCCATTTCATAGTATGCAGAAAACACTGCTACGCTAGGTCCATAATAAGTCGTATCACTGGTTCCCTTGTGAATCCGAGCGCCATTATTTGGCCAAATCACTGGTCGCCCCCAGAATTTAGCTCTCTTCATAAAATAGGTCTCACCCAAGTCAATATCAACTCTCAACTTCAGCCCTTTCATAGAGTCGATACCTACCATAGATTGGTCCAAAACTACACTAGCGCGAAACTTATCCTCTTTATGGTTGCGATCAAAACACCCTGCCATTCTAGGTAAAGCCCTCAAGCTTTCTTCCACAACAAATAAAGACTTACCGGGGTAGCAGTGAACAATAACATTACGTCCACCTGGGGCTTCTGTTACAACACCAGCTCCTCCCCCTCCATGAGTTGGGCGAGGTCTTGGCCTTGGAGCAGACCGCTCTGTCACCTGTGGTTTAATTGCTGGAGGAAATGCTACAGGAGTTGGCTCTTTGTCGTAATGGGGGTGACGATGGTCTTGATCAGCTTGATGATTATCATCCCTACGCTCACAGCCATTATTTTGCTCATAGCAACTTTTTTCCTTTTCCTCCTCCTCTTCTTCTTCTTGCTCCTCTTCCTCAGGGTCAAGAATCACGGGGTCACTGGAACTCAAGCTCCCTGCATAGGCTTCAAATGTAAGACTATTATCAGCATTAAAAGCGTTCACCATGTGAGAAACGGCAGCATCCAAATCCATACCAGCATCAATATGAACCTCTAAAGCAGACAATATCCGGTTCAGAGCATTACTCCTTGAAATAGTAACTTCTGAAATACGCAGAGAATAAACTCCACTATTCAAAGTGAATAAATATAAGTCTGATTCCGGCCCTTTTTCACTACCATGAAAAACCACAAATGTATGCTTCTTATCAGAAACTGACATTACATCAGCAGTACGTGAGCCATCCTCGTTTGAAAGTGTACCTACTCGTAGCATACCCTTTTCCTTATGGACTTCGCCCGTCAGAACCACTTGAACATCTGCATTCATACGAAGAGTAAAAGTCATTTCATTGCCTTCACCAGCTGTTAAGGTTGCCTCACCTAATGCAGGGGTAGCTGCTTGAGGACCCGGTTGACTGGAATTCTTTTTATCGCCCTTGGAACATCCCATGATCACAGTAAAGATCAGTCCCATCATTAACCATACATAACGCTTCATCATTAAATACTCCCATTTTGTTTGTTCGTTCGTTCGGCCATGCGAAATGCAATGGGTGGTCCACAAAAAATTTGCATGAGTGCTAAAAAGGGGGGTAATTGTCAAGTATTTTCAATGGGTTACTGGCCATGTAATAGTTGCATACTCAACCCTGTAAAAATTCGATGACGATCTCGGGCACATAAAAGCCAAAGATAGTCGCCCCCACACGCATCTCGGTGTTTAAAAACTTAGGGACATCCCTCTTTATACAGGATAGTAATAATCATCTAAAGCATTAAAGGAGTCTTAATATTATGAAAGCAATGCCTCTTCTCTTTCAAAAAGCAAACTTCCCCCTCAATACTTCACTTCAAAGAGGTTTAAAAATAATTCTATTGATATTTTTGTCAATAACTTTGCCTGCTTGCCAAACGTCTCACAAACTTCCCGAGGACCGTAACCTCTGGTTGGAGAATATTGAAAATGAAAAAGCCCTGCATTGGGTTAAAGAGAAAAATAAATCCACAATGGACGAGTTAAAAAAAGACAAACGGTTTAAAGGTCTGGAAAAACAGATGCTAGAGATACTCACCGCCAGTGATCGCATGCCTCTAGGACAATACTGGGGTGGCTATGTCTATAACTTTTGGCAGGACAAAAAAAATGTCCGTGGTATCTGGAGACGAACTCCTTTGCAAAGCTATAAAACCCACAACCCTAAGTGGGAAACCATCATTGATGTGGATAAGCTTGCTAAAAAAGAAAATGAAAACTGGGTATTCAAATGGTATGGCTGCCTTCCTCCAGAGTACGAGCATTGCATGATTCGCCTATCTCGGGGGGGAAAGGATGCCTCTGTTTTAAGAGAATTCAATTTGAAAAGTAAAAAGTTTGTTAAAGAAGGATTCTTTGTTCCTGAGGCAAAGTCTAACTATACTTGGTATGACAAAGACCATTTGCTTGTGAGTACTGATTTTGGAAAAGAGACTCTGACTGAATCTGGGTACCCACGAATGATCAAGCTTTGGAAGAGAGGGACTGACCTTGCCAGTTCCAAAACACTTCTCACCGTAGGAAAAAAAGATATAGAAGTTGATGCCTTTGTTATTCAGCTCAACAAAAAAACAAGACATACCTTTTTAGTCCAGCAAATGAGCTTCTATACAATGAAAGTTTTCTACCTCAAAGAGAATTTAGAGCTTCTAGAGCTACCTCTTCCTGAATCCATTGAGTTTCAAGCAGCTACAGAAAATCAAATTTTATTTTCTCTGAGAAAAGAGTGGCGATCTTGGAAGCCTGGAGACTTATTAAGCTTTTCCATAAATGACTTTTTAGATGACGAAAGAATCGAGACTTTCCACACCGTTTATCAACCCAACGAAAGGTCCACAATCAACTCCATTTCTTCTACAAAAAATGGAGTTTATGTCAATACCATGGAAAACGTTGTTTCACATGTAAAATACTATACCTTTAATGACAATGCCTGGAGCTTTAAGTCGGTTCCTCTTCCAGATAAAGGGACTATTCATACTATCTCAGCGAATAGATTTGTCGATGAAGCGCTTTTCTCTTTTGAAAGCTTCACTACTCCAAGAAGCCTCTACCTTGTAAAAAATGCTGGAAGCCAGCCTATAAAGATAAAGTCCCAGCCAGAAAAATTTAATGGCTCTGAGTTTGTTACTCAACAATTTTTAGCTACCAGCAAGGACGGAACAAAGGTCCCTTATTTTGTAGTTCATAAAAAGAACCTCACTTTCAATGGTAATCACCCCGTTTTACAATATGGTTACGGTGGATTTGAAATATCTATGCGGCCTTATAATAGCGCAACAGTAGGAAAGGGTTGGCTTGAGGCTGGAGGTATCTACGTTATGACAAATATACGAGGAGGAGGAGAGTTTGGCCCCAAGTGGCACCAAGCAGCCCTAAAAACCAACCGACAAAAAGCTTTTGATGACTTTATTGCAGTTTCTGAGGATTTAATTGCGCGAAAAATCACCTCTCCCTCTAAACTATCTATCATGGGTGGCAGTAATGGTGGATTATTAGTTGGAGCAGTTATGGTTCAAAGGCCTGAACTCTATGCCGGAGTGGTTTGCCAAGTTCCCTTGTTAGATATGGCTCGCTATCACAAGCTTCTAGCTGGTGCCAGCTGGGAAGCCGAGTATGGGTCTGTAGAAAATACTAACGAGAGAAAAGCTATTCTGAGCTATTCCCCTTATCAAAATCTCAAAAAAGATGTCCAATACCCCAAGGCCTTATTTATAACTAGTACCAAAGATGACCGAGTACACCCTGGCCATGCCCGAAAAATGGTAAAAAAAATGAATGATCTAGGACATAAAGTATTTTATTTTGAAAACATCGAAGGCGGGCATAGTGCTGCTGCTAACCGAATTCAAAGAGCCCAACAAAAAACAGTTGAGTTTATCTATCTCTATAATCAACTAAATATGTAATGTCTATTTCATGCGTGTCCTCACAGAGAAATGAAGACACGCCTTAAAAGAGAGCCTACTCTTTTTTCTTTTTCTCCATGGATTTCTTTTTCATAGACCCTTCAGCCGTTTCAGTCTTAGCCATTTCAGCTTTTTCTTCTTTTGCGACGGTTTTTTTCTCATCGGCCACTTTAGCTGTTGCCTTAGCAGTCATCTCATTTTTGACTTTACTCTCCGCGATGGCATTAAAAGACACAGCCACTCCTGTAGCAGCCAATAGGGCTACCAAACACCTTAATAATTTCATGTGAATCCCCCTTTTCTTCTATAAGATAACTCCATCTGAGTGCAAGGTGCTTGCCAGAGAATTTAAATCAAAGCTCGCCTCATTTTGACTTGAGAAGAGCAACACTGTTCAAATTCTGACTGTGCCTAATACCTATTCGCTCTCAGTCTCAAGTCGAGGGCTCTCTACAGCTCCCCAATGGGTAGAGTCACGGATTAAATTTATAAAGTTTTGTATTTTCATAGAATTAAATATATTGCAAAGATCGAACGATCGTGCTATTCTGACGGGGAAGTGAAGGCTCATCTTATGCAAAATAAAACCCAAATGATTCTTGATACGGCTTTGAAAATGGTGCGCAATATGGGCTTTGAAACTGTATCCATCAACTCTCTGGCCAAAGAAGTGGGCATGTCTAAAAGTGGGTTGTTTGCCCATTTTCATTCAAAAGAAAAAATGCATATTATGATTCTTAATCATGCAGCAGATGTTTTTACCGAAGAGGTCTTTAAAAAGTCTTTTAAAGACCCTCGTGGCCTTCCACGACTGCGCCGAATTATCCAAAATTGGATGAGGTGGTATAAAACTGGCGAAGGTGGCACCTGTCCATTTATTGCTGCCTCTGTGGAGTATGATCGAAAACCCGGGCCAGTCAAAGAACTGCTAAAGAAGCATACAAGAAGTCTCGTAAATACTCTTGAAACCTCCATTCAGCATTGTATCGATGAAGGTCACTTCCAAAAAAACATAAAATCTCAACAGGTAGCCTTTGAGATTTACTCACTTCTATGCGCTGGTCTTATTTATCACAGAACCCTAGAGCATGAGTCCATTGTTGAAATTTTCACAAACTCCTTTGAAAGCCTGATTCAAAGATATTCTAACTAACTCTGGAAAGGAGCCTCTGATGAAAGAACGTATCCAAGAGCAAATTAAAAGCCATTCTCAAACAAAAGCACAATCTGTCGCTCGCAGAGCCATTCGCTTAATATCCTGCCTGAGCCCTATATGGGCTGCAGATTTAGGACTCAAACTCTTTACCACTCCACTAAGACGACGAAAGCCAAGAATTCTGCCTGTAGGAGTTCAGATCCAGTCAAAAAGCTTCAAAGGTAAAAATATTGCTATTTATAATTTTGGAATCTCTCTTAAAAAAGTACTTTTAATTCATGGGTGGGAAGGGGCTGCCACAGATTTTTCACATTTTTTTGAGCCACTAGAAGACTACGGATTTGAAGTGGTCGCTGTAGACCTCCCTGGGCATGGACAATCTTCATTTAGTCAATTAAATGCAGTAACGGTTGCTGAATTAATTGTGGAGCTTGAAAAAGAATATGGACCTTTTTGCGCAGTGATTGGTCACAGCTTTGGAGCCTTTTCTCTTGGATATACCCTGTCCCACTTCCCACAGTTTTCAGGAATTCCCTTTGTTAGTATCGGCTCTCCCACAAAACTAAAAACTGTCATCACTAATTTTGTTAATGTTTTGGGCCTAAGCCCACTGCAGTTACAATATATCAATGCTCGTATAGAGAAGGACTTTAACATCAAGGTGAATGACTTTGAGTTAGGTAAATTTCTTAAATCCCACAGCGGCCCGTGCATGGTGGTGCACGATAGGCTTGATACAATAGTTCCTGTGGAAAGGCTCACGGATATCAAAAAACAAACCAACGCCCCCAAATACTTAATTACTGAAGGCCTTGGTCATAATCGCATTCTCAGAGATATCCATGTCGTAGAAGATATTCGCACCTTTATCTATGAGTTTCAATCTTCCAGGCTGAACCTGGAAGATGCCATAAAGTTTGGAATTTAGCTCCTTTAAAAGGTGGGTGCAAAAAACTCATCATCATATCCATCGCAGTTTTTATCTTGATCATAGAATACCTCACACCACGTAGGCACGTCCTCTCCGTATCCTTCGTTTTCCTCATCAGGAACCTCTTCATTACTGCTACCGCCTTCTGCACCTTCACCACCATCAGGATCATCTATTATAATAATGATATCAGGATCATCATTACCTGTATCTGACTCACAAGGACCAACATAATCATGGTCATTATGATGATCTGCCCCATGATTGAGGTGAGCTGTTAATGCCTTAATAGGAAGAATTTTTGTTTTTTCATTCGTAGGATTCCCTGGGGGTCGGTGACAAACATAGACACACACCTGATCAGAGTGACCGTTACATTCAGCTTCGTTATCAAGGAGTTCATCTAAGTCAGCGTACTGCACAGAAGACTTATAAATAATATTGGAACCCTCATCTCCCGAGGGGCCCCCCACTGTAAAGTTACCTCCTCCACCGGATTTTCCATTGCTTCCAGTTGTATTGTCCTGACAACCCATAACTGTAAATGACAGGGCAAATGCCAGGGTAGGTATTAGGAATTTTGTTCTCATAGGATTCCTCCTTGATTACGGTTTAATCCCGTATCATTAATTATCCCTCTCTCGACCAAAGTCTGTAATAAATTTTTAAGTATTGAATAATATTGGGAAAAAATGCTTGATAAAGTGTTGATCTTCTTGGCAATAGCTTTAAGAAAGCTGCTATTCGAGGCTTTTCGTTTTAAAGTTTTTAAAAAACGTCAAAAAAGTAAGCAACAAACTACTTAAGAAATAACTCTCAATTAGCGCATGGCTACAGGCCGTTGATTCAAAGGTTGAATATACTTTTTTTCAGCTTTTGCACTGAGTTTTAAGTGATCTGCAGAATCAAAAGTCTTCTTCAAGACTCCATCCTCTCGCAACTCTACTTCTCCAGTTGGTAACTCTGAGATCTCGATAGTTTTCTCTACTGCACCGACTGAATAAAGTTCTGTTTTAAAAATCTCAATTTTTGTATTTCTCAGTTTGTTATTATCTCCTTTATAGGAGTGTTGAACTAGAAAAGTTTTTCCATCCTGCTCAAACTCGTAATTACTCGCGCTAACACGACCATTCCAAAAATCCAGAGTATTAAAAATCACGGCATCCACCAGAAGTGTGATCGCAAAAACAAATGCTGTAAAAATATAGAGAACAACTCTAATAATGATATTTTGCTTATTCACAAAGCGAGCGTACTTTCTAGTAAGTTGATACCCCCCTGAGGCACATCCCAGATGTGCAAAGCTCGCAATAGTAATACTTAAAGTCAGTACTAGACGCATGGCCCACTGAAAGCCTCGGTACATTTTACCTCTCCCTTTATAGGTTTATAATCAGAGTATCAGGTTTCATAGTCTCTGGGTCAATACTCTGTTCAAACCACTGGCCTTAGGTAGTTAGTGCAAGACGACTAGTTGCGAGCTTTAACTTTTTGCTGATCTTTTAAAGTTCCTCCTGGATAAAGGACCACTTGAGTGTCTTCAGGGAGGTTGGTTTTAAGTTGAATAAAATTTCTATTTTGAGCACCAATCTCTACAGGCGTTAGATGAATCTTATTATTTTTAAAAACATACACAGCAGGCTGTCCGTTGTCAGAAAACAATGCTCCCACTGGCAAAAGCATCGTGTCTTTTATTTCGTTCGTGATCACTGAAACCTCAACTCGGAACCCGTCCCCAAGCCCTTTCCATAAACTTTTAGGAGAAGTGATTTCTATATGCACCTTAACTCGCTTTTCCTTCACCCCAAGAGCTGAAGTCTCTTCTTTGGCAACTGGCTCTATTCGACTGACTTTACCTTCAAGAGACTGCTCCTTACCCCAATTGGTAACTATAACTTTTTGGCCATTCTTCACTCTAATCACTTCTTCGGATAAAAGCATAGATTGAACCTCAAGACTTTCAGGGTTTCCCACCTCAAGAATAGGCGCCCCTCTCATAATATGACGTTTATCTTTTTCAAAAACTTGAAGTACATAGCCGTCTACTGGCGATTTTAATTTAAAATTAGTGTCCCAAAAAAATTCAATTAATACCTGACCTTTTTTTACTAAATCTCCAGACTCAAGGTTTAACTTTGGAGTGATTCCATCAGCTGGCGCCGAAATTAAATAACGCTCTTTAAAATAAGTTACACCCTCATCAATAACAACCTGAGTGAAGTTGCCTTTTTGAATAACCCCTAAATCCACAGGCACATACTTAGGTCTCAAACCCCAAAGAGTTCCAATTACAATGACAGAAATAAATACTCCATAAAAAATCTTTTTAGGGATTCTCACATATTCCACGGCTTTTTTAATCATAGTTGACCTTACCCTCTCGACTTCAAAGTAGCAATCATATCAGAATTAGAAATTATTCTATAAATGACCGCACCTCCCAATGCAGCCGAAAGCAGTAAAATACCTGTTGCAAAAAAGAACGTCGAAATGTCAATTACGAATGGAATTCGAAAACTCTCCATCGTCATTGCTTGAATGTAAAACCCAGACATCAAATACCCCAATGCCCAACCCACGGGTGTGAATAGAATAAGCAATAACAAAATCTCACCTAAGATCAGTTGAAAAACCTCAAAATTGGTAAAGCCAAGAACCTGCAACGTAGAGAGTTCCCAATCTCTCTCAGAAACAGCGACTCGCATACTATTAAATGCCACCCCAAATCCAATAGCGCCTGCAAAAAAAGACAAAATAAAGGCAAAAATGAGAATGAACTTAGCAGCATTCTCTTGAAAAAATGATACAACGCTATCCCTATAGGAAATACTTAAAACATAAGGCATCTCTTTAAGCCTAGTATAAAGAATCTCAGGGCTCGAAAAAGATCGAAAAAGTACTTGATTCACGAGGTCATCAGTCTTCAAAAGGTCCGAAAGGGCCTTGCGAGAAGTTAACACTTCTGTGTTCATCAATCCTTCAAAAATTTTTTCTACTTTTAAAAAAAACTGAGGCCTTCTCCCATCAGTAACTTTAATTTTAACTGTATCCCCAATATTAACTCCCAGCTGGTCAGCTAGGATACGACTGATTAAAATCCCTCGTTCTGGTACTGGAAGCTCCTGTAATTGATCATTGACCAAGCCCAGTAATCTAGGACTTCTAGGCAACCCTTTAATGATCGTATTTTTCTCATTGTTTCTATAGGTTACTTTAACAGGAGTATTGCGATAGCCTTCTGCTTCAATGACTCCAGGCAAACGAGCCACTTCAAATACTGCCTGAGGACTCAGAGCGTGTGTCAGTTGAATACTTCCAGTTTCTTTTTGGGAAAACGAATACTGAGCCAAAAGCAAAAAATTTATAGAATCTTTCCAAAATAAACCACTGATAAGTATCACCACTGAAAAACAAAGCCCCAACCCCGTCATAAGTGATTTCCCAGGAAATCCCACTAAACCTCTCAATATCATCCTTTTTTTTATCTCAACCCCTCGAAACCACCCTAACCTCTCAATAAAGCTATGGTGAAATTTATGTGGTGCAGGAGGACGCATGGCCTCTGCAGGAGACAGTTTGAAAATATTTCTAAGTGACGAGTAAACACCTAAAGCTGCTGTACCTGCAGATACACCTAAAGCTGCCATGAAATAAGTGAAAGAGAACTTATATTTAAGTGTGGGAAAGTGATAATATTCACCGTACAGATGAATCATTGTACTGCCAATCCATGTCCCCAGTATTAAACCAAACACAACTCCCAAGCCCACAATGACTAGAGATATTTGATAATAAAATGCCGATATCTCCATATTGTGAAACCCTAGAGCTTTGAGAGTGGCAATCTCTCCTCTCTGGGAACGTATTATTCTAGACATCACTACATTTAAAATAAAAGCAGCCACCAAGAAAAATACTACTGGAATTGTCGTTGCCTGCACTTGCAGCTGCTTCAGCTCTTCCTGAACATAAACATAGGAGCTCTGCTGATCACGACTGTAAGCACCCACTCCCCCATAACGCTCCATAATATTGTCAATTTGAGAAATAACAGATTCAGTTAAAACGTCAGGATTATTTTTTATAACTGCACTATTAAATGCAGCTCTCATGTCATAACTGGCCCTCAAAACAGACTCATTTATCCAAATTAAAGAAAAGTGATTGTTATCAGGCATGGGAGACCCTGCCTGAAGAGCAATCACATGCTCTGGCGTTACACCCACACCAACGACTTTTAAATCTCGTTGCTTACCATTAAGAGAGGCTAAGAACCTTTCTCCCAGTCGAAAGCCTCTTGCTTTAAAAAAACCCTCACTCACTACAACTTCATCGGTGGATAACTCTGCAGGGAGCCTTCCTTGAACCAACGATAAACGATTCATTTCTGGCTGTTTTCCATCAGGAAGTGAAATAAAATGCCCAACAGCTGGTTCCACCATGTTCGACAAAGAGAGTAAAGCGTCATACTCAAGGCGAGTCTCTACCTGCACTACGCCATCTAATTGTGTAATCTGATGAGAAATAGATTCAGGCGCTTTTTTAACATTAATGAATATATCTGAAAAGTTAGAACTACTATAAAAAGTATCTCGACTGGCTTTAAGAGACTCATACGTACTGGAAAAACCAAACATAACTGCCACACCAATTCCAATTACCATAGCAATGGAAAATACCTGTGGCTTTAAGTGTATCAACTCTCGAAGAAGTTTCTTTTTTAACTGAAGCCTCATTACCAGTCCAAATCACCGGGAGAGAGTTTTTTAGAATTATTTTTTATATCAACAATTTGACCATCCCTCAGAGAGACCACTCGATCTGCCATTTGAGCAATGGCCACATTATGAGAAATCACAATTGTTGTAGTCCCCAGATCTTTATTAACACTTTGAATAGCCTCTAGAACAAGAATGCCCGTTTTCACATCTAAAGCACCTGTGGGCTCATCACAAAACAACAGTTTAGGATTTTTAGCAATAGCTCGTGCAATAGCTACACGCTGCTGCTCCCCGCCAGAAAGTTGGCTTGGAAAGTGGTTCGATCGGCTTTCAAGACCTACAAGGCTAAGGGCCTTTTGGGAATCCATAGGGTTTCTTGAAATTTCACCAACAAGATCAATATTTTCCTGAGCTGTCAGGCGAGGGATCAAATTGTACATCTGAAAAATAAAACCAATATTCTCCCGACGAAACTTCGTCAACTGGCTGTCAGAGAAGTCTGTCATAGATACTCCCTCAAATACCAATTGGCCAGAGGTTGCTCTGTCCAACCCTCCCAAAAGGTTCAACAATGTTGATTTACCTGATCCAGAATGGCCCAATAAAACAACAAACTCTCCCTCATTGACTGCAAAATTCACATTA
>JAUILT010000088.1 GCA_030432925.1 Bdellovibrionia bacterium
TCAGGACTGGTGACCATAATCACGTTGGCATAGATGCCTTTTTCGAGAAGAGCCTTTGAAGCTTTGATGGCTTCAGTGCCTAGGGATCCCATGGCGAACAGGTTGACCACGTTGTCACCCGGCTCGTAGTTTTGATACCCACGGTAATCAATCAGATAGTAAGCGCCGGCAAGAACGTCCTGACGAACAGCTGTCAGAATGTCTTCGTCTGCGATAGCAGGAACTGAGGATTCATCCACACCGCCATCCAGAGGAAAGCCCTTCCAGTGCAAAGGCTGACTGGAGTCGGTTTTGAAGCGTTGTTGGGTTTTCAGCAGCTTCAAAAAGTCTTTTTGCTCCACGCCCCGGGTGACCCCACGAATATGAACTCCGGTTCGTCCCTGGTTGTCATTAGTCACATGGCGGCGAATGGCATCGCTCAAGATCCAATCCAATTCCTGGCAGTAGAATGGCTCCCAGGTGATCTGGTTGGGAATCTGAAAGTCAGATTTCCAGCCGTGTTGGGCGCCTTCGGGAGACAGAGTCACACCCGCGGGTGTTCCCACCATAATAAATGAAGACTTCCAATAGAGATTGTAAAAGAACTGATCGTGAGCCCGTTTGACAAAAAAGTCATAGACGGTCATCAGGGGCAGCAAGGGGATTCCTAGAGTCTCTCGGAGCCTTCCGTAAGAGCCCATACAAGACATAGTATTAGCTTCGGCAATTTCAAAGCGAAGGAAGCGGTCGTTGTCTTCCTGTCCGGGAACCAGATCCGGCAGCTTCAGGTTTTTCACACCAAACTCAGATTCGATATCCTCAACAACGGGCATACCAAAAATCTTGCCGTCCATGGAGGGGTTCAGGTTGGTGCTGGTGCCCACATCAGGGGCCATAGAAACAATCATCTCACTGGCCAGTTTCCATTTTCTTTCGTCTTCGGAAAGTGGCTTTTGTTTGTCGGCCAATCTTTTCTCATCCATTGGCGTGTTGGCAATACGGGTGAGTTTGGCAGTCAGCTGTCCCAGCATCCATTGGGTGTGGGGGTAACTGGCCATTTTCAGGTTGATATCCAGACTGTCATCGGCCTGACCCTGCTGTTCAAACTCGTTAAGGAATTTCTGCTGATTGCTGTTTTTGAGTTCTTCCTGAGCCAGAATGTCCTTATAGATTTTATCACCGCGCTCTTTCAGGTATTTTCCTTCGGCAGAGCTGTCAGCAAATCTTGCGAAAGGTTCATCCTCACTTAGGCCCTGGCCTTCACGAAGGGCATCAATTTCCGGTTTGTCAGGAATGGAGGAATGGTTCCCAGGTTGGGCAGCCATTTCCAGTCCCCAGCCCTTGATGGTGTGAACAATAATGCATGTGGGACGATCTTTGGCCGCTTTACTTTTTTCCATGGCTTCGATCAGGGCTTCAAAGTCATGTCCACCAAGATCACGAACACCCTTTTTGAGGTCTTCATCGGAAACGGCTTTCAAAAACTCGTCCATACCTTTGTGTTTTTTCAGGTCTTCACGAATTTTGGCGCCATCTTCCAATTGCAGCAAAACCTGAAATTCATAGTCATCAAGATCATCTTCAAGCAGTGTCTGGAAGCGTTTTCCGCCGGGTCCTTCAAACAGTTTTTTACGGAATTTTCCATGACGGACCTCAAGAACCTCCCAGCCATTGGCTTTCATGGTGCGGGCAATCCGTGAATCATCGGTACCGTCCATGACGTTTTTGTTGGTGATCCGGTGTCCGTCGAGACTCTGTCTGTTGTAATCAATGATCCAGGTCAGATTCCCCACCTGACGTTCAGCCAGGTCGGGAACAGCTTCAAATAGAGATCCTTCACGAAATTCCGAATCCCCAATGACACACCAAAAGTGGGCTTCGGGAACATCGTACCCATGTTTTTTAGCAAACGTATAGGCATGAGCCATGTAGCCCGCATTCACGGCAGGAATTCCCACGGTTCCGCTGGGGAAAAAGTTGTGGCGATCAGGGTCAAAGGCCGAGTGGTAACTTTGAAAGACGGGCTCTCCATTTTTGGAAAAAGCGCGAAGTCCATGCATAGCTGTGTTGCAGTCTTTGAGAGGCATTCTTTTTAGTTCACCGTCTAAAAAATTATTGAGCAGGTAATTGTAGGAGTGGTCGGTGGGGGAGGCATGAGGTTTATTGGCAATATGATCAAAACCACTTTTTACTACGAGATGCAAGGCCCCTAGAATATGCAGCGAGCTGGCACTGGCAGAGCTGTGCCCTCCGACCTTGGGGTCGCCTTTTTCTTTGTCGCTCCTGTGATTGGCTTTGAAGATCATCTGGTTGCTCAGATACAGCGCGCGTCGAGCAATGGAATCGAGTGTTTGGGTGTCGAAAGCTTTTTTGGCCATCGAGGTCTCCTTTTGCCGCCCCATGCAAATGGGATCGTTAAAAAAATGAAGTCACACTAGTTTTCTGAGTCTGACGACTCTACAAGAAAGTTCCTGTTTGAAGCAAGTCTACCTGTCAATTGTTGAGGTTTTTCAATGGAAACCTGAAAATATAATAACTTCAATCATTTATAATGGGGTTTGCATCTCCCTGAGCATATTGGTTGTGGTTACTTGGAGGCAGAGCCCGGGCCTCTAGAATGAAGTCCCAGCGAATGCGGATTTTGCCGTCTTTTTCAACCATACCGTTTGGAGGGTTGGGAAAAGGGGCTGCCTGCTTGAAGGCTTTGACGGCGGCATCATCAATAGGTTTGACACCACTTTGAGTGATCACTTCTATACGTTGCAGGTCTCCCCGGGAATCCAGTGTAATCAGTACCTGAGTGACGCGATCTTTTGAGGAGGCAATGCTCCGGCCTTTTCGATAAATGATTTTTACAGATTCGCGAACATTAGGCTCCCAATACTGGCGAATCTTCGACTTAATACGATTATAATAAGAGTAATATAAAAATTCTCTGGTGGAGAGCATGGTTTGAAGCCCCTTGTCCACATCTTTTAGATAGTCATCTGTTTGCGAAGGGTCTCCTACATGTCTTGCTAGATCTTTTCGGCCATCAGGGGTGAGTGAATATTGAGGAATCAAATCACTCAGCTTTTTTACTTTTCCGGGAGTTTTACTTTTGCGTTGGGGCTTTGGCTCTTGAGGTTGGTTTTGTTGGCCAGCCACTTTTTGCCCGGGTTTGGCTGTGTTTTTGAATTCACCAGTCTTTTCGGCTCGGGTTTGTTTTTTAACCCGTTGATTGTGCTGAGAAAGAAATTTGGACTCCTCAGGAGTCTCATCATTGATTTGTTGCTCTTGCTGAACAATCTGTTTGTTGTCTTCAACCAGTTTTTTGGGGCTGATAAGTTCGATCTCTACGGCGTCTTGTGGGGGAGTGAAGGAAACATGAGAAAAAATGGCCAGACCAAAAAAGGCAGAAATGTGCAAAAGCAGGGACAGTGTCAATGCGGCCAGTGCTGGATATTTAAGTTTCTTCAACATTCCTACCTCTTTTGGTTCCATCGGCAGAAGTGAACCTATTTTGAAGTAGGGTTTTTCAAGAAAATCATTTCAGGGCAGGGTGTTGAGGGAGTACAATGAAACCCATGAAACTCAATGTTTGGGGACAGACCGACGTAGGTCTAAAGCGCGAAATTAACCAGGATACTGTGATGGTTGATAAAGACCTGGGCTTGTATGTGGTGGCTGATGGAATGGGCGGCCATAGTGGTGGAGAGGTGGCCTCAGCTATGGCGGTGGAGACAGTTCAGGAGATCGTTAAAAGTCGAAGTCAGGAGAGCCTCAAGCTGTCATTGAGTATTTTGGGTGATGCTTATAAAGAGGCGAGTCGTCGTATTTTTTACCGGGCAGAAAATGAAAAAGAACTGGCTGGAATGGGAACGACCATGGTTGGGTTTTGGCACAGAGAAAAGGACATCTATATAGCGAATGTCGGGGACTCGCGCCTTTATTTGTACAGAGACGGAATGCTCTGGCAGCTCACTGAGGATCACTCTTTGATTCATGAGCAGGTCAAAGCGGGGGTGATTTCTGAGGAGGAGGCTCCCCATGTCGTGGGGCGAAACGTCATCACCCGGAGTATTGGTTTTGAGCGAGAGGTCGATGTGGATACTTTGGTCCGAAAAATCAGTCCGGGAGATATCTACATTCTTTGCTCAGATGGATTATCTGGACTTGTTACTGACCAAGAAATTGCCGAACTGTGTAAAAACCGCAGGCCCGAAGAGGTGGTTTCTGAGGCTATTGCACTCGCAAAGAGCCATGGAGGCGATGACAATATCTCAGTGGTGCTTGTTGAAGTTGAAGCCAATTGAGCAGGAAATGCTTTGGCAC
This sequence comes from Bdellovibrionia bacterium, assembly GCA_030432925.1. GTDB lineage: Bacteria > Bdellovibrionota > Bdellovibrionia > Bdellovibrionales > UBA1609 > JABSOQ01. Next base: position 4,294 of record JAUILT010000088.1, read on the forward strand.
AGCATTTTAGTTGACGCGCATGGCTAGTTTTTTTAAAGTGCGGCATCTGTAAAGATATTTTGAACTTTTGAGGGCCACGGCAAGGGATATGAAGAAAACCTACACATTCTTGATTGCAACCAATCGTCGGGGAAAGACCCAGAGTGTGACGATCACAGCAGCTTGGTTGAAGGCCTTAGTATTTTTTGGCGTGATCTTGACTGTATTAATGGGAGCCGCTTTTGTGGATTATGTGGGTCTACTTCTTGAGGCTGGAGAGAATAAACGGCTGCAAACAGAAAATGCCACTTTGAAGCGTCAGTTCCAAGTTGTGGAAAGTAAGTTGGAATCTCTGGAGACGGGCCTTGAGCGAGTGAACCGCTTTAGTAAAAAACTGAAGTTGATTACTAACATTGACGATCAGGATCGATCGTTGAAGCTCTCCGTAAATACCAACGAAGTGCCAGCTCAGATGATGGGGACGGACTTACCTATTGGACCTCACCCACAAAGAGAGCCTACAGCCGCCTTTCCACAAAAAGATTCCCTATTTATGGAAACTCCCCCGTTGGATGAAAAGCGAGGCGAGCTGGGGATTGAGGTTCGCAGGGACTATGCAACACTTTCTGTGCGTATTGATCGTGCAGTAAAAGAAGCTCAATTGAGAGAGCAGGGTATTCTACAACTGTATGAGTCTTTATCTGAGCGTCAGAGTTTGCTTGCAGCAACTCCAAGTATCAAGCCCGCGAGAGGTTGGTTTACCTCTCGGTTTGGCTATAGAATTGACCCTTTTACAGGGAAGCCTGTGATGCATGCGGGGCTTGATATTGCAGCCCCTCCAGGAACTCCAGTTTATGCTCCGGCGGATGGAGTGATTTCTTTTGTGGGTTACGAGTCAGGTTATGGAAAGCTGGTCTCAATAGATCATGGCTATGGCGTGGTGACTCGTTTTGCTCATAACTCCCGTCTTTTGGTGGAGAAGGGCCAGAAGGTCTCTCGACGAGATGTTATTTCTACGGTGGGAAGTACCGGTCGCTCTTCGGGCCCTCACTTGCACTACGAGGTTCGTGTTCATGGAATCCCAGTGGATCCGCGCAACTACATTTTGGATGAGTGATCAATCAGTGAAGACCTGTACCCAATAAGTGTCGTAGTAACCAATGCCTATTTTGTTGTGTTTGTTGTTCAGGATATTTTGCCTGTGGGGCCCTGAGTTCATCCAAAGCTCAACAACCTCTTGGGCCAGAGGGACTCCGTAGGCAATATTTTCACCACCAAAGCTAAAGCTCACCCCAGAACTTAGTAATCGTTCTCGAAAACCATTTCCATCTGGGTCTCGGTGATCAAAGTAGCCATTGTTCACCATATCCTCAACATGCTCTTGAGCTACAGAGGAGTGAATCAGTTCTAACTTGAGGGGGGGCAGTTCATTGATTTCACGTTCTTTATTTGTTAACTGGCAGGCGCTTTGTACTTGGGTCCGAATTTCAAAGGATTGGTAAGTGTCAGGTAGGTAACAGGGGGCCCTTGGGTCTGTAATGGTATTTGTAGAGGTTTCTTCGTTTCTATTATTTTCTGGCAAAGGTGTGGTTGGATTTTTGGAGCCCAGTTGTGTTGCTTTAAGGTGGGCGTATTTGGCCTCATAGGCATCACCGCATCCAAGAAAAATAAAGGTGCAGACAACAGTTAGAATGAGACGGTGAGGTCCATGACCGAACAATACACATTCCTCCTGCAGTCGTTCCAGCAAAACATGAGGGTCTGTCCAAAAAAACCCATGATACAATCAGTTCTCGAGTACAGGCTTTCAAGATGCAAGGGGTGTACTCAGTTAAGAGAAAAATAATGAGGACAAACTATCAAGTGGGTCAGATGTGCCCAGGTTTTAGTCGAAATAAACAAAAAGGCAGCCAGTTTCGGGCTGCCTTTTTTGTACCGACTTGAGAAACCGTCGTCTCGAAACGATTAACGTTTGGAGAACTGCGTGCTCTTACGAGCTTTGTGTTGACCGTATTTTTTACGTTCAACCATTCTGGAATCTCTTCTCAGGAGGCCAGCCTTTTTGAGCTCCCCACGAAGAGCTTCATCGGCAGTGACAAGCGCTCTAGAAATTCCATGTCGAATGGCATCAGCCTGTCCTGTGGTTCCGCCACCGCGAACAGTGATGTAGGCATCGAACTTATTCTTAGTGTCTGTTAGATGGAATGGCTGTGTCACAGCGGCTCGTCCGCTGGGAGTGTCCATGTACTCATCAGCAGGCTTTCCGTTGATTGTCATTTTTCCAGAACCTGTTTTAAGGAAGACACGAGCAGCGCTCGTTTTTCTTCTTCCCGTGGCGTAATAAACGTTTTCAGTAGACATTCTTCTCGTTTCTCCCTTGAAATTAAATATTCAGAGTTTCAGGTTGTTGGGCGGAGTGGGGGTGGTCTGAACCTGCGTACAGTTTCAGTTTCATTCCCTGCTGGCGCCCCAGAGTGTTTTTGGGAAGCATTCCGCGAACAGCTTCTTTAATGATAAAAGTGGAGTCTTTTTCTAGTTGCTTGGCTGCTGAGATCTCTTTCAAAGATCCAAAGTATCCGGTGTGTTTGTAGTACTTTTGATCGTTCCACTTGTTTCCGGAGAACCTCACCTTATCCGTGTTAATCACAACAACGAAATCACCGGTATCCACATGAGGAGTGAACTCGGGTTTGTTTTTTCCACGCAAAACTTTGGCAATCTCGCTGGCCATGCGGCCGACGGTTTTGTCAGTGGCATCAACAATCCACCACTTGCGGGCAACTTCTTCTGGTTTTGCATTCCATGTCTTCATGGCAATCATTCCTTCTCAGGTTCTAATTAGGCGTAAGAAGCGGATAGTCTTAAAGTTTTCGGCACTTATTGTCAAGTTTTAGGGCATAGGAAACAGAATTAAGGAAGAGCCCGGTGGCGGGGGCTGTGGGACCCGCCAGTTTTCTCTGGCCCCCTTGTAAAACCTTCAGCATTTTTGATGGAGCAGCTCCGGTGAGAGCATTATTGACGCAAGTGCCAACAATATTCCGTACCATCTGCTTGAGAAAGCCGTTGCCCTCAATATGAAACTCTAGAGTGCAGGAAGAGGTTCTTATCCACTCGGCCCGACTGAGGGATCTGATGCTACTGGGAACATCTGTCCCGACATTCTGAAAACTAGAAAAATCGTGGGTTCCCAGAAGGTGAGAGCAGGTATCATTCAACCACCCCTCATCCAGAGGAAGGCGTTGCCACCAGCAGAAGTGTCTTCGAAACACTGGGGGAAGGGGGTGATTATGGATATAGTAACAGTAGTGTTTATGCTCTGCGCTGAGTAGGGCATGAAACTCCTCAGGAGCCTCAAAGGCGTCAACTACCTGAATTTTATCAGGAAGTCTTGCATTGAGAGCCTTCACCCAGGGGTATCTCTGGGCTTCACCTGCAAAATCAAAATGGACAACTTGATGTCGGGCATGGGTGCCTGCGTCAGTGCGGCTGGCTCCCACACTGGTAATGGTCTGATGGGTCAACTCACGGATGGCCGCCTCAAGCGTGCCTTGAATGGTGGGAGTCTTGGATTTCGTCTGTTTTTGCCACCCGGAGTAACCGGTTCCGTCATAGCGAATGTCTAAGCGTATGCGAGTCATTGAGTACCACCGGGCGGAGCCACTCAATCTTATTGGAGACGAGCAAGTGTTGTCAAATTCCATGGCCTGCACATAACATATTATTGAAGCCGTAAAAACGATAAGAAAAGAGGTCACATGGGGCGCACAGGAAAATGGATTGTGGCAGTTTTAGGAACAGCGGGCTTAATCTTGGGAGCCATGCAGAACTGCTCACAGGTGGATTTCAAAACCATTCAAGAGCAGGTTGAGGCGGCCCCGTTGGCCACAAATAATGTGCTTATTGTTGGGAGTGAGCCAGTTCAGCTTGCTGAAGATGTCAACTCTGATGGGGGTCGACCTGTCGATGGAGGTCGTAACGAGACATCAGTGGCTCCCACCTCTGGCGATAGTATGGGTGTCGTGGTGGAGAGAGGCACATTGGCTTGTGGAGCCCTCCAGGTGAGAGATGTTATTATTGATATTCTTTCTATAGAGGTTTCTGCTGGGCAGGGACAAACCTATCAGTTGAATATAGGGAGTGGGCCTGCAGACCTATTGGACCTTGCGAATGGCATTGACTTTATACCTGACCGAAACCTCAGCATCACTCAACTACGTATTATGTTGGGAGAGGAAAACTATGTGCTCACAGTGGATGATGAAATCTATCCTTTGAAAACCTCCAACCAGCAGGTCAGTGGCTTGATAGCTCTTCTTGGTGGACGTACGGACCTGGCCAAGGATGTGACCTATCACTTGAGTCTCGACTTTGACCCTCGGTTTCAGGTGAAAAGGGCGGGCGCAGAGTGTCAGTTACACCCTAATGTAAGTGCCCGTATCGAATAAAGTTTCCGGTATTTAACAAGAGACGGGTTTGTTCTCTCTTCTACGACACTAGAACTCCATGAGAACGCCGCCAGAGATGGTGGAGGATTCAAAGTTGAATCTCCCACCCAACTGAACCACTTGGCGAAATTCGCCCGTCAAGAATATGGTGTTGATTCCGTACTCTCGGTCTAACTCTAATAGAGACATAGAGTCCAACAAACCCAGGTTTAAAGCCCCACCGACAGAGAAGAACCCTGCGTAACCGAGTCCCAATTTGGGGGCATCTTTGTCGTCGCGAAACTCTGTAAAGCTGATTGCCATCACTCCGCCGTCAGCGTAGGGAACAAGAGGTTGGGTGTCCCAAAACTGAGCTCGGTAAACAGCGCCAATGGAGTTGGGAAAGGCCACCAGCGTGAAGTTTTCTAAAGGCGTATCTTTGGGGCCGTTTTCATCATAGTTATTTTTAAAGCTTCCGTTTCCCTCGGCGACAAACAGGCCGCTGCCCATCTTTAGTCCCAGCTTTCCGATGGCGGTCTGAAACCACTGCCACTCATACTCAAAAAATATAATGGGAGCCTCCGTGGAGTCATAGAGACTCTCAAATGTAGCGCCGGTATCAGGGTTTTCTAAATTCTTCGGGTCAAACATGCCAAAGCGAAATGAGAAGGCTCGATCTTGTTTGGATTTGGGGACTCGATAGATATAGGTTTTATCTTGAGTGATTCTGATTAATCCTTTTTCTGCGTTAGGGTGTTTGATTTTCACTTCTTTGGCATTGCGATGGGTATAAATCACTTCTATGTCATCATAGGGAGTGATGGAAGGGCCTAAAGGAGTGAGGGGTCTGACCGATGGAGTCTCATCATGATTGTAGACGAGACTCTCTTTTTTTTCTTGAGGGAGATTTTCAAATAATGGAGGCTCATCATCTTTGATTGCGGTAGGAGGGGGCTCCTCTGCAGGTTTTCCAAATGTGTCTAACTCAGGATTCGGAAATAAGGCAGGTGGTGAAGTGGGGGTTTTCACTGTGGGTCGGGGGCTTGAGTTCTCAGGGCCAGTGGGGGCCCCTTTTTCTACAGCATCTGGAAACTGAAACGGCTCTCCCTCTTGTCCCACTTCAGTCGGAGGTTTTTTGTCTGGTAGAATAGGTTTTTCTTTTTCTACAGAAAACAAAGGGTCTTCTTTGATAATATCTGGAGTGGTGTATTCCTTGTCAGGAGAGTTGCTCGGGCCCTGCTTGAGTTCAATAGGACCTTTATCTTTAACATCTGCACGTTTCATTTTTTTTGTGGCCGCTTTTTTGCCGCTGTAGATGGCGTCAGGAGACTCATTGCTGGGGAGTTCATCGATAAAGTCGATGCCATCATCGGGAAGGTCATCAAAAAAAATATCTTCTTCAACAGTGTCGTCAATAGGTAGGCCCTCTTCTTGAGAAAAGGCGGAGAGGCCAAAGAGAAGTATGGGGGCCGTTAAAAAAATATAAGCCAGCTGAAATTTACTTTTCATGACTCACCTGAACTCTGGTTTGGCGCCAGACATGATGCAATGACAAGGTGACAAGGGAAATAAGCAGAAGTGTCAAAAGGGCGGTAGCCTCAAGTCCCCAGTGGGTAGAGGCCCATGCAAAGCCAAGTGTCGGCCAAAGTAACATTCGAACCATGGGTTTGAGCCAGGGTTTGTTTTGCAGCCAAACAGCCCCATGGGGCCCATAAGTGTTATAAAGAGCAATGATGCGCTTTCCGAAAATCGATTGATTGAGAACCTGGTTGCGAAAGTCACGAAACACCTCCACACGGCTGTCCAGAGCGCTGCCATAGGCAACGCTGGTGATAAAACAGTTCAAGTCATCTTCGAGCAGTCCCAAGGCTTCGTCAGGTTTGGCGGTAAAAATACAGCCATCATCGGGATTATTTATATCTTTGCAATAGTCAATAATGGCCTGGTTTGAGGTGAATCGGGAGACATTATTCGCCTGATCCACCGTAGCCACTCTTAAGAAGTGTAAAACACCGTTGTTGGTGCCTTCAATGACTCGAGATGTGGTTTCTGGTTGACCGTTGGCGTCTGTCCCAACTTCTAAATCAACAAAAAAACCTTGGTTGGGATCTGTAACAAAACCACCAGGGTCTTCTTCACTGCCAACAAAAAATCGAAGTGTTTTTATGGTGATGCCGCCAAAGCCAGGAAAGCCACTACTTTGTTCCAATTGATTGATGAAGATTTTCTCATCACCAGGGTAGGCTTGGAAGTCGCAAATTCCGCCCTCTTTGACTAAAGAGTCTGTGCACGCCAGAATTGTATCGTAATCTCCACTATCATTGGTGTCAGGATCAAAAACTGTTATGGACAGTGAAAGAGGGTCTTCTGTTGTGTCGGTATCAGAACTCACCCCAAGAGTCAGGTTTCCGGTGAAGGTGGCATTTTCACAGCTAGATCCAGTGACTTTGTCTGTCCCTGCACATGCGTTACTCCAGGGTATTTCAATAACATGAACCTCGCCTTTGCTCCTGGAGATTGGTGCTGGAGTTACTGAAATAGCATTACCATCAGAATTTTTAATAAACGCAACTCCATTTTCAATAGAATCGGTTTTGAAGGATATTCTTAATTTAAGTCCATCATAGATTCGGGTGAGGTTGCAGGCTGCAAATGAGCCAGATAACGAGGCACAACTATTACAAGTACTATAAATATCAGCAGCAGTAGCACTGCAATCGGTGCCTGCAGTTCCACCAAAAATGACCGGTGCTGTGGTCGTGGTATTGTCCCAGGCCGAAGATCCGGTGACATTGGTGATCTGAATAGTCGCTTGCGCGTTGAGAGCCGAAAGAAAAAGGAAGAAAGCTATTAGAGGAGATAAAGTCTTCATCCGTTCAATGAGATCATGGTCATGGGCTCAATGTCAAAAGCCCGAAAGGCTTTTTCTCTTAAGAAAAAATGCGTTCTGCGATTTGAATGCCGTTGAGGGCGGCTCCTTTTCGAATATTATCTGCCACAACCCACATGATCCAACCATTTTCAGTACTTGGGTCTTTGTGAAGACGTCCTATGTGGACGGGGTCCGTGCCTGTCAGTTCTAAAACTGTGGGGTATTCTGACTCTGCGGGGTTGTCCTGCATCACGATGCCGTCACTTTCTTCTAAAGTTTTTTTGATCTCAGGTAGGGTGGCATCTTTGGAAAGTTGAAAGAACACAGACTCACCGTGACCATTCAAAGAGGGAATTCGGACGGTAAATGCTGAAACCAGAAGGTTGGAAAGTCCTAAGATCTTTTTGGTCTCATTCATGATCTTGCGTTCTTCACTGCAAAACCCTTCGTCATCAAAAGAACCAATCTGGGGAATCGTGTTGAAAGCGATCGGGTGAGGGAATTCCTCAGCAAAAACCTCATCTTCTTGGTTCATCAGGTCATGGATCTGCTGAAGCAGCTCATCTCTTGCGGCTTTTCCTGCACCACTGACGGCCTGATAGGTGGACACAGTCACTTTTTTCAAGCCAAACTTTTTGGCCAGAGGGTTCAGGGCCATCACCAATTGAATGGTGGAGCAGTTGGGGTTGGCAATAATGCAGGGTTTGC
>JAUILT010000089.1 GCA_030432925.1 Bdellovibrionia bacterium
AGGAAACAAACAGGGTTGAACCTGGAGAAAACCCATTTGGAGCAAAAGTGTTACCCATGTGATCGGAACAATCTGTAACCTAGGTGTCCGGTATATACCGCCTAAAATTGGGGCGACCGACGGGGCTCGAACCCGCGACAACCGGAATCACAATCCGGGGCTCTACCAACTGAGCTACGGCCGCCATATGCCATATTACAGGTTTAGAGGGTCCTTAGGTGTACTTCAAAAGTGGGTTATTAGGCAACCTCGAATTTATTGAACATAGGTTCGGGTGACGCTCTTAAGATAATTTATAACTACTTGTTTTTACACAATATTACCTTTTTTAATAGGGGCTATCGAACGATTTGCTAAAGGCTTTAAAGAGGGGGGCGTATTTTACAAAATGATTGCAGGTTCAGAAGCTGTCTCATTATAAGATCAACGGGGAAAGGAGCGTTCATCTGGCCTTCACTTTCTTAGAGTCAATTCCGAAAAGGCCTTTGGACCTTTAGGGAGGGACTGATTTCATGAGCATGCTTGTTCGTTACAAAAAATCTGGGGGATTTGTTCAGTTGGTAAAGCTTCTTGAAGGCTTTGGAAAAGAAAAACGCGAGAAATTTTTAGATCTTGTAAAAAAAGAAGATGCCGTTTGGGCGGCAGCTCTTCAGGATAAGCTGCTCAGTGTAGATCGAATTTTTCAGTGGGATGCCCAGACTTTGAGCAACATTTGTCAACGCATGCATGAAAAAAATCTGGCGGCTCTGATGCACGGCCTAGATGATCAGCAAAAGGCCAAGGTCTATGAGTTGATGGGCCACAGCGAAAAACGACGGCTAGATACTTATATTAATGAAATGAACCCTTCTCCAGGAGAGATTGCCACTGGGGCAATGAAGATTATTGAAGAAACCCGTGAAATGATTCAAACAGGGCATATCAAACTGGACTCATTAGATCCCTCCTTAATTATTGAAGAGGACATTGAAGAGCATCTAGCCACAGCCACAAATTACTCTTCTTCTCCTTACCATGACAAAGCTCAAAATAGTGAGGGGGGGGGAGAGTTAGACTTTGGAATGGCTGATCATTTAGGAGGGGTGCCTTCAGGTAATAGTATTCATGCAAAAGATTATGAAATGCTCAAACGTAAGGTGATTAATCTCACTAAAGAAGTGAATCTTCTTAAGCGTGAAAACAAAGTCATGACTGAAAAGCTGGCTCAGATCAAAAAAATTGCCTAAATACTCTCTCTAAGGGCTGTGCTAAGAAATCCCTCGATCAGTGGGTTGGTTTCACCCCACCACTGCGGTTATTCTTCATATCCACGGCAGTGAATTGGATTTGGAACTCGGCGCCCACCACGGGAACTAGACGATCAGCACCTCGGATAATAATAGCATTGTGGTCAAAATCCCAGCTCCAACCATACCATTGATCCTCTTTAGCTTTTGAGGTGGCCAGGTTTTGAAGCAGCGGGATCTCTTCTTCACCATAAAATACTTTTAACCAGCTTGAAGGATTTTCTCCTGTCTGTGGCTGAATGTATTGGGGGTATCTGCTCAAGGGCACAACAATGTTACTCAAAGCCTGTTCAACGACGCTTTCACCCATGGCAGCGAGTTCGTCGCCAAAGTCTGTATCACAAATGCTCAATTTCTTTCCCCTAGTCAGGGACATGAAGGCGTTCAGTTTGTCTGCTCCCACAAATTTTTTAGTATTGTCATCCTCAAGCCCCGGGTCAAAGTCACAGGTGGAAGAATTGTATTTCTCCTTGTCCTCATCTCGAAACATCACTGCATAGGTAGAGAACCCAGCGCGAGTGTTGTCATTGGTGAGCTGTCTTAAGAATCGATCCAGTTGTGATGCCGTCAGATTCTGGGATTCATCGTCAGCATCTGTTAGAAATACAACCACTTTGTGGGCTTCGTTTCTTGAAAACCCTTTGTTGGGTCCTGATTGTAAATTGTTGAGTAGGGGGTTGGAGAACGCCTCTTTAACAGGTGAAAATAACTCTTCAAACTCTGGCCCCTTTCCAGCACCAGGTTCATAGACTGTGTTATTTGTTCCATTTTTCCACCCAGGATGGTGTTTCACAGGTTGTATCAACAAAGTATTGATGAGAACTTGCTCTAGGTTCTCAGTAACTGCTGTCACATAGCGGTCACCGGGTAGAACTGAGTCCGATACGCCGTCATTGGATTTGGTGGCCACGAGGGGAAGAAGTTCTCCTTTGCTCCAGAAGTTGCGACTTTGAATCACTGTTCCGTCATCTTGTGTGAGTTCGGTGAATTGAGGTACTGGGGCATTGGGGTTTAAAGCCGGGTCTTGATAGCGAATACTATCCCAGATGGTGGTCACACCAATATGAAAATCCAGCTGTTGGTATTCAGTAAAGGCACGGACAAAGCGGGGAATGTTGCGAGAAAGGTTAGAGATCTCCTCTTTCATACTCTCAGAGTTATCAATGACAAAGAGAATATCCACTTTGGGAGTGATTTTGATATCAGGGGTTTCATTAGAGCCAGCGGTGATCTTTTCAAATTCTTGTTGGGGTTGATAGACATCAAGACTTTTGTTCCGAGCGCAACCAATGGCAAACAACAATAGTGTTAAGGTAAGTAATTTTCTCATAGTGAGGCCCTCGTGATTTTAGGACAGTCCCTGACTTCCGCATGGTAGTTATCCACTTCATCCAGCCAGACTTCTTGAGTGACAGGAAAACTGATAATTTCCTGGGAGCTGGGCACAGGATTTTTTAAAGTGTTTCTGCGTCCCAGTTTATTTTGATCTAAGTGCAGGCGCTGGATGACTTCAGCCTCAATGATGTGAAGCTTTTGAATCATTACTTTAAACTCCTTCAGTTCATTGGCAGCAAGAACCTTGAGGCGGTCATAAGTTTTTGTTTTGGCTATTCTAGCCCTTTTAAAGCTGATATCTGTCATTTTTTTAAAGGTAGGGCCATTCAGATTTTTCAAAACATGAGCTTCATCCAGCATGGCCTGGCGGTACTTCATATGGTCCACAAGAAAGGAGTCCCTTTGAAAGTCTCTTGGTAGATCTTTTAGAAGCGGTGCAAATGAGGCCAGTTTTATAGGCTTGGTGTCCACATTTTTTAAAAATTTCAAAAACACGTTGGAAGATGGATCTTTTAGCAAAGATTCCAGTGATTCAATTTTACGGGTGTGTCTGGATTTAAACTCCTTGGTGACTTTAAAAATATTGTTGTAGTCGCAGATCATCAAGCTGGCAAAAGCACTGAGAAAGTCTGATTCTGGGCCTGAGATAGAAGAAAAAAATGGGCTCAGTACTGTGTGAAGCTCCGAAACTGTTTTGTTGGGTTGATCGGCCCTCAGGTAAGACCAGGCCAATTCTTCTTTGGCTGTCAGCCATTGATCAGAACTTTTGGAGACCTTTTTATACCAGTCGATAGCTTCTTCAAACTCTTTGCTCTGAAACGCCACGCGCGCTCGAGCCATGTAAAGAGCATTCACGTCAATCACAGATTGTTCCATCTCTAGCAGGCGGCTGATTTGGTTGTCTGCCAGATCATTTTTGTCTTGATGGGCTGCCGCCAAAGCCAGTTGCCACTGGTACCAAGGTTTTTCGTCTTTGGGTGTTTGAGACGAACGAGCCAGGGTAGAGAGTTTTTTTAAAGTGGAGGGGTAACTGATATTAAAAACAGGCTTGTCTCTCATAGTCTGATATAGGTCATTGCCCAGAAAACCTCTCCACTTTCTACTGAGTGTTCCATGGGCCAAAATTAAGCGGGTGCGAAAGCGATTGAGAGAATTGTGCCACAAATTTTTTACTGGAGCTTCAATATGGTGGGGTGCCTTCAAAGAAAATAATCGTTCCATAGCATTGGTTCTTGCTCCAGCTTCAAAAAGCACCCAATTAAACAAGGCTTGTCCGGTATAGGTGGTCTTGAACCTTTCGTTCTTTAAAGCACTGTCCCACATTTCTAGAGCTGGTTTATAGGATTCGGACTTGATATGACTCAATAAGATTTTTTGTGACTCCGTATTCTGAGGAAAAAATGACCAGTCACTTTCTGCCATAGCTGTAGAAAAAGAAATTGAAGTAAAAATGACCACTAAAATTGGAGTGATCATAACATCACTCCAATGGATGCACTGATGACTGTAAAATCCAGACTTCTGGACTGGTCAAAGGCGCGGTCTTCATAAGTCTGGTATCGAGCCTCCATACGTGAGGACAGGTGTTGTGTGAACCACATACCCAGTCCTACACCGGCTGTCCAGGTGTCTGAATACCCAGACTCTAGTTTCATTTGGCCGACGCCTCCCAGTACGTAAAAGTCAAAGTGAACTACTGAAAAATCCAGCATATTTAGCTTTCCATAAGTGGGATAAATATTGATGATTCCCAAATAAGACTCCTGAGGAACATCTGATTTAGGGGCTGGAACCGAGTTGCCCACGATACTGGCGGATCGTGATTGTTCCACCCGTCGTTCGCCCTCTGAAGACAAAGAGCTTGAGTGATTAAAGTAACGAAATCCCACTGAAAACATAGGGTTGATATGCAGGTCTAAAGAACCACCCAGCTGATCGGTATTCAGATAGGGATCTCCGCCATGAAAGGCTCCATAATTTACACCTAGCTCCAGACGCCAATTGCGGTCGACAAGGCGGTTTTGAATAATACGCACCTTATTATCAGGATCAATATCCCGAGCCATACGAATCAACTTTTTGTTACCACCCAAAGAGTTCATGTCATCAAGAAGACTATCTTCAGCAAGTGCCTGAGAGACTCCTATAGTCAAAACCAGGGTTAAAAGAGTATTTAGATTCAAGGCTTTCATTACTCACTCTCCTTGTTCTTCAATTGTACCGACAGGGCTTTGCTCCAAATGGGAGATTCATTATCAGTTACGCTGGATTTTGCTAGCATAGAAATACTGACATTGATTCTTTTTCCGTTTTCATTGTTTCTTCGGTAATGGTCTCCTAGCAGATTCAGGTCAAGAACCATTGGGAATACCCACTGACCACTGCCTTGAAAAGTAGGAATTCCGACTTTTTGCAGGGCCATGTTGCCTGGTGAACTAGTATCAGAGTCATTCATTTGAAATTCTGGCCAGATTTCTGGAGGTGTATTACCATTGGACATGGGGTCTACCACAGTTAGGTGAAAAGACACTTTGCCACTGTTTTCATTCAGAGCAGTGATTTCATCCAGTTCCCCAGAAGAGGTGATCACTGGTTGATGGTCACTGTGTCGGATTGTTAAACGGAAATCTGTCATTTTCTCAAAAGGGGCGTGGGCATATTGGGCCCGGGGAGAAGTCCCTTCAGTCAGAACAAATTCAATACTGATATCTATATCCACTCCACGCTGCCCATTGGGAATGACGGTGATAGGAGGTGTCCATGTTAGCTTCCAGTTTCCTGGGCTGGAAGCCATGGGAGTCAAAGTGGCATTTGAAGGAAGGTTATGTCCTCTCAGAGTAAATTGAGTTTGATCCACAAAGGAACGACCACCGATAATATATTCACCAGGCTCTCCGGCAACAAAGTGAAGCACCTTAGAGGAGTCCAGTTCGCCACTTGCTGACACATCATAGGTTTTAACTTTGATAGCCTGTGTATCAGTGGCTTCTGGTTGATCTGGAATGTAGTTTTCCATATCCTTTGGAAACGGATTGGAGTCCCTGTTCAACGGGTCATTGCCTTGGCAGCCAAGAGTTAGAGTTACTCCCAACAAGAGGATTGATTTTTTAAATACTTCCATTGAAGTCTCCTTGAAATTCTTCATTTTTACCCCTGTCCCAGGCGTCTCAATTCAAACGGATAGCTAACCTTGACATTGACCTTGCCGTGAGGCTGGGGAAATCTCCAGCCGGACAGTTTATTCACAATACAGGAGTCGATTCTTTTTGAGCCAACACTGCTGGAAGCCACTTTGGCCGTGGCTACACGGCCATTGCCACCAATAATAAAGCGGACATTCACCAGACCAGAGGCCCTAGGATCTACTTGCAGACCTTTTTCGTAGCAGTACACAATTTGTCCCATGTTCTTTTGGATCACAGCATTGATCTGCTCTCTATCAAGACCTCCTTGAATCAGAGCTTCTTCATGCAGAGGAACAAAGTAGGCACCACTGGAGCCGGCCAGACTCATTTTTCCGTATCCAGGACGACCGCCACCCTGACCACGAGTTCCATAACCCCCAGACCCTTTCGCTTTTCCACCGTTGCCAATTCCAGAAGCAATAAGCCCCTTACCAGGAAAGGCTCGACTGTGTCCTCCGGCGCCACCCTTTCCTGAAATTCCAGACCCTCGGGAGTTGTTCAGGGCATTGACATTCAGGCCACTGCTTTTTTTGGAGCCATTTTTAAGTCCACCCAAAACACCAAGAGCTCCGGTTTTAGCCAGGTTCACTTGAGTTCTAGCTTGACCGCGTTTAACCTTACTTCTGGTGGCTCGTTTTTTGGTGGCATATTTCTTTTTGGATTTGACCTTGCGGCTGACAACCTTGCGTTTGGCAACTTTCTTACGTCGGTCAATCTTTTTTTCAGAAACTCTGATCGTTCTTTTATTAAAAGTGGGGCGAACAAAATCTTTTTGTTTAACAACCTTGACAACAATTTCTTCTGGTTGAATCAGTGGGTGAATCACCCAGCCTAGCAAAAAGATCAGTGCCAATGCACCCAGGTGACCAAGGCCTGTCCAGGTTAGAATCTGCTGAAATTTCTCATCTTCTCGTTCTACTGGAATTTTAACATTTCGGTCGAGATGGGAGATAACATCCACTTTTTTCAGATGCATATATTCAGAAATATCAACACCATTTTTATCTAGAGAAGTTGCTGTCATTTCATGGAGAGTTTCATAATCCACGCCCTGCTGATCTAAGTCGACCAATTGACCATGAAGCTCTACTCTTCTAGTATCTAGTCGTCGAACCACATAAGCTTTTGGGCTTGAGCTGTTCCAGCGGATCACTCGGACCACTTGACCTGCTTTTGTCTGTATCACATAGGTTTTTGTTGAATCAGCCATAATAGTTCACCTACTTCTGTCTTGCCATTTGTTTGATTCTGTCTTTAAAATTCTTTCTGGGTCCCAAAAGGTCATAGAGCACTTTTTCATCTTCCACCTTGGCAGTGCCTTTATTGGAAGACTGATAACGTCCATGAACTGTCATTGGGTCAAACTCCACATTGGTGGAGAGTTCAGAGTCTCGGTTATTATTAATCTTGCCTTTGGAAAGACTTTTGACTGGTGCTAGAATAACCCATACAGCTAGAATGACGGAGAGAGTTTTCATTATTGAACTCCTTTTAGGCTATTTTTTCGTTCCACCAGATATGCGATGAGTGTGGGGTTTTTGGCTCTTTGTTCTTCAACTTGAATCAATCGATCTAGGCGAGATTTTGAAAAAGGTCTTTCTCGAACCTCTTCATAGGCTGTATGGAGCTGTTTTTTTGAAGGGGGCTTAATCTTTTGATCCACAATGCGTTGGATTTTTCGGGCCGCCCCCTTGGGAGCCCGAATTTTCAGTGCGTTGAGCTCATCTCGAATCAGCCGTCGTACGGAGGAGTCCGTATTCACATAGTCCTTGTTTAAAGAGTCAATAGCCCGGGAGTTGTTCCAAAATTCATTAGTCTTTGAGGCATACAGGTCTCTTTTGGCCTTGTAGGGTTCGGCCTGCTGAGCTAGAAGTTGTTTGTACTCTTTACGTTGAACTCGAGACAGACCTCTGGGAGTACGAAGATGCAAAACAGTGTTATAAAGGTTTGCATACTCCTCACTCAGTCGATCCAGAGTGATTACCTGAAGAGTCCAGTCACGAGTTTTAGCCGATTGAGCGACCCAATTTTCTGACCGCTTTAAAAGGTCAAGACGCTCTTGAAGAGTCTTTTTAAGCTGTGATTGAGTTCTTTGGGAAACCTTATGCTTTCTTAACTCTTTGTCAAACTTCCAGTAGTCCTTAAGAAATACAAAACGCCTCAGAGTTTGTCCCTCCGGATATTTCAAAATGGCTTTTTGAGTTTTCAAAACTTTTTCAGCCTTTTCATAATTGGCATAACGACCAAATGTTTCCAATGTGATTGTAGCTAGAATATCTGGTGTGCGTCGTAGCTTGGGGAGATAGTCCAAAAGCTGTGGCCAAGGAGCGCGGGATTGATTGATAAGTTTGGCCCGAATCACGTTGGCTTTTCTTACGGACGGAGTGTCTTTAATGAACTGCTCATAAAGTGAATGGGCTACAGAGTTTTTTCCGGCCAATTCCGCTAGAACTGCTAGCTTTAGAGCACGATCTGCCTTGCTCAGCCTTGGAAAAACCGTTTCTTTGGCTACATCGTAGGCAGACTTAAACTCAAATAGCATTTCATGAGCATAGACCTGAAGAGAGCGGGCCCAGTGAACCTCGTTGTCAGATATTTTCTTTTGTCTGAGAAATCCTCTTGATGCTTCTTTGATCTCTTTTAAGTCTTTTAGTTTTTCAGCTAGCAATAATCGGTTTTTCCAATAAGAGGTATGCTCCTCTTTATCTAGTTGAACCACAGGCAAAAGAATGAGCCTCTTTTGAGCTTTTTTCAGATCACTAGCACTAGAGCCTTTGCTATTGGTGGTGTTAGCTACCAAATTTAAAGAAGCCTTGCTGCTGATTTTTAGATACTCTTTTTGCCTTTTAGGAAGTCGCTTTGCATACTCCTGCCCCCAGCTCTCCAGACGAGTATGATCTTTGAGCATTGCAAGAGCATCAAGGCTTAGATCTGCAGATTGAATCCGGGTTTTTGCACTCACACTTTCTTTGCGTGCCAGAGTCTGAAACTGCAGGGCCGCCCTTTGGTAGTTTTTTTGCTCATAGTCCAGGTGGGCTAACTGATAGCGCACCTGATCGGACTTCTCACTTTTGGGAATTTCATTCAGATAGTTTTTATAAGCGGCTTCGCGTACTTGAGGGTGCCCATCGGCTTCGGCCATTTCAATTTCTGCCAGAAGGGCTCCGTTGTAAATGCGGTTGGCGGCAGAGCCTTTACCCTTGTCTCGGTGATTGCGTTGGGGTTTAGCGGCGACGGCAGCCTTGCGATAATCAATGACAGCGGCTTGATAATCATTCAATTTTCTAGCGACCTGAGCACTCCAGTAGTGCATTTCAAAATCATCTTTGAAAGTCTCCAAATAGGCTTGATAGGCTTGATGAATGAGTTTTGTGGGCTTTTTCTTTTGCATTTTGTTCCAAGACACGGGGAAGTTACGAAGGCGCTGATAGATGCCTTCACAGTCAATGGTGTCTTGACACTTTTGAGATCGCCACAGTTTCAGGGCTTCTTTATATTGGTCCAGAGCTTGTTTTTTTTGATTCAGATCATAGTGAATTTTGGCTTTTCGTGCCTGAATCTCTAGCTTTTCTTCAAAGGGCACGTCACTTCTTTGGGTGTAGACGCTCCAGACCAGAAGGGCTGCACTCTTTTGCCCCACTCTTTCGGCTTCAGTGCCTAGGTAGAATAGGTTAGATTTTTTAACTTTTTCTGGAGACACAGAATCCAGAAAATCAATATCACGAGCAGTCAGGTTCTTTCGAACTAGAAAGCTGGCAAAATCTTTTGAGATGTCTTGTTGAAAAGTTTCATTAGCCACTAAGTCCATGCCATCACTGACATTTAGGAGTTCCGAAGTGGTCAAAACTTTTTTTAGTTCGTTGATAGCTTGGGTGGTCCTTCCTGTATTCAGAAGGCACCAGGCTTTACGATAAACTAAAAATCCTTTTTGAGGGACATCTTTGCGGGCAATGGCGTGGTTGTAGTTTTTCAGTGCCGAAGAATATTTATTTTCACTGAATTCCAGATGAGCTAGTCCACTGTAGGCTTGACTTACAACTCTTGAAGACCTGTTTATGCGATCACCAATAATACTTTTATAAAGACTCTTGGCCATTTCATTTTGTCCTACCATTTGATAGAGGTGGGCCGTTTGCATAAGGACCGTGGCGCCAATATCCCCCTCTACATAGGGGGTGATGGATTTGTAATGAGCAATTGCTTTTTCTCGGTCTGCTTTGGACCCCAGGCAGGCATCACAATTTTTTTCTACCTCTTGCATGGTCAGCAGTCGGGCTCGTTCGGCGTACAGATCTGCCACACGAAGAATCAAAGAAAGGTTTTGTTTTGGATTTTTTTTACTCTCTTTTAAAACTCGCTCCAACTTGTCAATCACAAGGGTATGGGTCTCTACATCCATCTTTTTTGCAAAAGACAAATTAGGGGAGAGTAGTAAAAGAGCTAAAAGAGCTGAGGTCCATTGCATCACTCGGAAACCTCCTTATTGGGAAGGACCGCAAACTTGATAGTTTCAAAACCAGCCTGAGTACCAGCCATGATGATGGGGTTAAGAGTTTCAAAACTAGAATTCTTGTCAGCTTGAATCACTAGGTTTTTATGCCTATTATCATCAGCATCTTTCAGATTTAGGTTTAACGCCTGAAGAGTTTTCATAAGATCTTCGGCCTTCATCTCTTGTTCTTTGACTTTATATTTGCCATTGATAGTCGTTACAACAACACCGGCTTGAAGCACTTCGGACTGAGTGGCCAGAGGTAGAGTTAGATTTTTTTCCAGATCGAGTTGCTCGGTGGCTGCAGAGGTGTTCATTAAAAGATAAATCACCAGAATGGAGAAGGCATCGACTAACGAGGTTAGAATCAAAGCAGCTACAAGGGTTTTATTACTACGGTTACCTTGGGGTTTGATCACAGAGGTAGCTCTGAGGGGAGATTGAAATGCTTGTGTGCTCAGATAACTTTGCATGACAGTCTCCTTTCTTAAAGTGGGGCTACGCCGACGTCAGTAATTTGTGTTTTCTTTAACATATCTATAGTCTTCACAACGTCATCAAAAGAGGTGAGTCGATCTGGAAAAACAAGCGCTACTTGAAGTTCAGGAACATCGTGTTTTAGAGATTTGGTAAATTTTTGAATTTTTTGCCAGTGAAAACTCGATTTTTTACCAGTGAAACGAATTTGTTTTTTCTTGGTAGAGGCCATATTTTTTAATTGAAAGATCATATCACCGGACTCACCCATAATTACCCAAAGAGAAGGAGTCTCTTTTTGAGTTAAAACAGAGCTGTCACCCAGGGCTTGTTTGACGTCCAGTGTTCCTATTTTAATCCACACTGTGGTCAGTAATAAAAAGCTGATGCAAACGGCCAGTAGTGAAATGACCGGAAGCAGATTGATTTCAAAATTAATATCTTTTTTGTGACTCATGACAGGCCCCTTGTCTCATCAAAAAAATCTTAAGATGATCTCTTTCCCATTCTGGAGGACTTGTGTCCCACAGATTCATAGTTATAGCTAAGCCAGTTAAAAATTTTCAGAGCTCCCTGATTTAAATCTTCAGATAGTCTATTAGAGCGGTTCTGAAGAACAGCAAACATTACCAATGCAGGGATTGCCATGATGAGACCGTAAGCCGTAGTGTTCATAGCCATGGAGATTCCACTCGTCAAAAGAGCTGCTTTTTCAACAGCATTAACTTCGGCAACAGACCCAAATGCGCCGATCAACCCCACAATGGTTCCAAGGAGCCCCAATAAGGTCCCCACGTTGCCCAGCATGGCTAGAAATCCAGTACGTCTTTCCAGCTTAGAGTTTTCCTGTAAAAGGACTTCATCCATTTTTGCTTGAATCTCATCGCGGCCTCCCATGTCTCTAGCGGCCTTAGCACCAGCTTCAACAACGTAGGACAGGGGATTAATCATATGGAATCGACGTGAGTTAGAGATCACGGCTTCAATATCGCCCTGGCGAATATCTCGTTCAAACTTTTCAGCGAATTTGGTCTGATTGGGCCTTTTCATAATATATAGTGCTATGGCCCTCTCAATGATGATAGCAATAGACACCACCTGAACGGCTAGAATAGCCCACATCCAAATTCCGCCATTGGCGAATGCTTCAGCGATAGTGGCAAAAGTACCTACGCTTGTTTCCATGGAACTCACTCCTTTTTTTGGTTTCTCATTGTTTGTGTTCTTACTTGAGCTGGGTTTTGTGAAAAAAATCCCATTAACAGCAAATAAGAATACACACTTATTTCTTACGAACTGGTTATTTCGCAAGATTAGGGCCAGTTGCGGGAGTGGTTTCAAGTGGATCTGAGGGGTTTGGTGTAGGAACCTCTTTCAAAAGAAGTGACAATTCTGGGCCCTTCGTGGCGCCTCTCCGCCCCTACGCGGGGTTTGGCCATTTGAAAAAGAATTCATCAGTATTTATAGATAGATGGT
>JAUILT010000165.1 GCA_030432925.1 Bdellovibrionia bacterium
GTGTGGCTTGAAATTCTTGTTAGTGTATGAAGGGCAGAAGCTATTAGCATCCGCAATTAAGGGGACCAGTTTGTATGCAACAAGGAATTGAAAAAAGCGTTCTTATTTTGAGTGGCCTTTTGTTGGCTGTGGGATTTTATATAACCGGTCTGCAATGCTTTTGGTCAGACTCTGAAGTCTGGCATATGAAAATATCCATACTTCAGGGTGATGCTAGAGCCCCTTTTGATTATTGGATCAAACCCCTGTTCCTGATAGTTTTGTCAGGCATTTATCATCTGAGTGAATGGTTGGGGGTTCCACACCCTGATTTTGGCCGCTGGATTTTTGGCCTCAATGGTTTGCTGATTCTTTGTTTGGGCTCTCAAATTGTTTCTTATTTTCACTCTGAATTTCGCATAAAAGGAATTTACTTTTTATTGCTGGGAAGCTCTTGGATATTTTTGGAGAGAGGGTTCCGTATTCGATCGGATTTGTTGGCCTTGAGTCTTTTTTTGGTTTTTCTTTGGGTTGTGATTGACGGGGCTAAGGGTCTGCAGTTTTCTCGTGGAAGACTAGGGGCCGTTTTTGGTTTGTTTGTGTTGTCTGTATTGGTGACGCCAAAGTCCTTGTTACTATTTATGTGTTTTCTCCCTTTCCTGTATAAAATCTTTCTGACACAGTCCCTATCATTGCGCAATAAGGTTATTAACCTTGTTTTACTGTGCCTGGCGGCTTTTGCAGGAACGTCTTTATTGAGTGAGAGTTTTTTTATTTCTTTGATCAGGCAAAAGACTTACCTACAGGGAAGTCTTATGGATGCTCATGGTGAAATTGGAATATTCAATGCCTATCGCTGGGAGCATGTTGTTCACTTTATTTATGAAAACCCATTGATCTGTCTGCCTTTAGTGGCAAAAATATTTTGGATTTTAAAAAATCATAAAATATGGTGGGGAGATGGTATTTGGAGAAGCTTAGACATTGGCTTCCTTTTATTGTTGCCGGTGCTTGTGTTATTTCCGAATCGAACTCCTTTTTTTATATGCTCACTTGCACCTTTATTTATGTTATTTGCCTTCACGGGGACAGAGGCGTGGAGGGTTGACTTCAGTCATGCCTTGAGTCGTTTTCAAAAATATATCTTTATCATAATAGCTCTCTCTATGGTTGCGGGTGCTTACAAAATGAAAAATATTATTTTGAGTCACAATAACCTAGAGCAAAAACAGCTCTATGAGGTTTTGAAAGCATTTTCTTTATCCTACCCTCAAAAAACCATCTATGATCCAGCAGGTCTTTCGCCGTCCCCTCAGGCTTTGCACTACTATTTAGGGCCTGGTGACCTTGAAAGTAACCGGGCTTCGGCTCTCTTGATCTCACAAGTGCAGCCAGATATTATCTTGGCAGGTCAACGAATATTATGGACGAAACCCTATTTGAAACAGGAGTTTTGGAAACAGTACAAGGACTTTTCTGGTCATGGAGTTTTTCAGAAAGGTCAGATCTTTGAGTCTTTTAAGACGCATGGAAAAAGTCGGATTGTCGGTTATCATCAAATAGAAATGAAAGAACTCACTCAGGCATTGGCTCATAGGGGCGCGTCCATTCTTAATCCTATTTGGCTTTTACCTTTAACAAATGAGGGAAATGGGATTCCAGATGTGATCTTTGAACTGGAAGACGGAACAGGGGTCACTCAGACCTATAAAGGCCTCAGGCCAGAGCTGGTTCGAAAAACTCACAGGGTTCATTTTCCGGAGGCCATGAGCCATCTGCTGGTCTTTGAGAGAATTCCTTTTCTTTTGAATCAGTTCCAGATGTCGGAACTTTTGAGATACGATCCAGAACTTTAAAAACTGGTCCCTTTAATTGCGGATAAAGGAAGGCTGGCTTCTCTTCCCAAAGAGTCATTTTATTGTCCGACAGGTCCGGGTTATGGGCGAGAAGGGATCAGAGTTTTGTTATGGTGAACGATATAAATATCTATATGCCGCTGAAGGTTTTCTAGCTTTTTTGTGGTGACCCAGGTTCTGCGAATAAGCCTTGAGATCTTGTACCTAAGCATTGCGCAGGTGTGGTTAAGACTAAATAATGGATCAAAGCCCCCAGCTTTAAGCTCTCCCTGACCAACGACACAACCTCTTCTTCCCTTATACTGTTGATGACTGGCCCTAGGGAAGTACTTTGTGATGGATATTCCGTAGTGTGGGTGCTGGTCAGTTTCAAAAATGACTGAGGGGCTGAGGTTTTTGACAAGTTCTG
>JAUILT010000090.1 GCA_030432925.1 Bdellovibrionia bacterium
CCGTTTGTACACTAGCAAAAAATTCAAGCCACACTCAAAATATACTAAAATACTCTCTACTTTCAGAAACTTAGAGGATCATATCCGCAATTAAGGGGGCCAGTTTTTAAAGCATAGGCAAAGTGAAAAATTTTGAGTGGGTGCCGTTCCTTTCCTATACAAATAACTCTGATGCTGAGAAACTTCGAGTATGATTATAAAAGTTGCTATCGAATGTCTTCGCCCTAATAACTGGTTTCTCAATTTGGAAAAACTAGAAAAAATTAGAGAGGTTTGGAGCCTGGGACAACAAAGTATTCTTCCTCCTCCAAGTGTCAGCGAAATAGATGGGCAGCTTGCAATTATAGACGGAAATACAAGAGTCTACGTTGCCTATGAAAATGGATCGAAAGAGATTGAAGTTGATCTGAAGCCACTTGAGGATATTGATAATTATGGATCTTTCTATAAAAAGATTCACCGAGAGTCTCCGAGTCAGGGAATTTTCAATGTAAGTGACTTATCAGACCGAATACTTGAGCCTAAGCAGTATGAGGTTCAGTGGATTGAACTCTGCGAATCTATGCTCAAATGAATCTTGAGCTGAGATTTCTTTAAAAGTACAGGTGAAACGTCCGATCATTTCACCTGTACTTTTTGATCCAAAATTATTTTTTATTCAAGTATTTTAAAATTGAGAAGGGAAAACGCTCCACGAATTTTCGATTTGAATGAATCGACCTGTTATTTGAGTTAAGTCATTAGAAACATCCGCTTGATCTCTTAATCGGGGAACTTGAGATTGGGTATATTTACTATGGTTTTCCTCATTGTCCCAGAAAGTAGTCACTAAATAGTGCTTGTTATCTGCGATATCCTCGTTAAAAGAACCACCAAGCATTCCTTTTGTTTTTGACATAGCAGGAATCCAAACACTTTCTTGTGCATTCAAGAAATGACTCCGGCTTTCTTCTTTAATAAAACAATCAGCGATGCGGATATAGCTTCCAAATGGAGCTGCTTGGAACAAAGTGTCGTACTGACCCTTCATATCCATTTTGGGAACAAAAAATTTAACTTGTAGGTTCTTATAAGTGGAAGCTTGGTTATTACCGTCAGTTATGTCGTCATGAATACTCATCATAAAATTATCGAAGCTTTCCTGATTTCGCCAAATGCTAAGGATACAGGCCTCTTCAGGCCTCTTTAGGTCCCATCCGCCGAATTGACCAATAAAGCCTGAGGTAGAAGCTATAGTGCTCCACTTCTCTTGGGCCTCTGAAAAAGAATTTTGTTTATCAGGTAAAACATGACAAACGATCCATTTTATCAACATGGGATGGACCCTATATCATCAAAAATAAAAATGCACGCCATCCAAATGTCTCCCGTGTCAGTTTGCTCAGATTTGCTCTGAGATCGTGAAATATGGCTAAAATGTCGTACATTAAATCTCTGACCTCCGATCTCACAGTGCACCAGTTCCTGAGTTTTGAAGATTTCATGAAGGCACAGGCTATTATTCAGAAAAATCAGGTTTGGTCGGCCAAGTCTCAACCAATTTGAGCAATCTGAGGTTTAAGTCATTGGATTGAAATCTCACGGTGCAGCCGATACAAAAGAACCTAAGAGAGGCTCTCAGTTCATAAAATTACCAGTAAGTATGTGTGGCTAAGTTCGCCTGTCAACAAGTCATTCGACCAGAAAGTATGGCCAACACTTAATAAAAAATAGTCACAAAAAATGATTGAGTTACTTCCTGCATATTGCAAAAATCAAAAGCTACAATTTCTGTGAGCAAAAAAATATTACTTATCGAGAACGGTGTATTCTACATCTATCTTTGAATCAGAACTCTGTAATAAATGGTCAAACATCATATGGATGAAAGTAAAATCTTTTTTAAAAATGGTGGCTTTCGTACCTTTCAAATTTGCATTTGCTCCAATTATTAAATTTTCTGGAGTAACCCTGATCCAAGCATTTAGGTAACTTGGATATGGAGCCGTCCCATCAGGCCATCCTTCTGCAGATACTGCACTTCGGATTCTAAAATACATTGACTCAAGCCCCTCATAATCGCCGCCACTTATTGCCATAATTTCCTCGGCAGAATGTCGAACATTTAGCTTATATTTGGCAATGGTAGCTTCGTCAGGATAATCTTCAAACACATTCAAAACGAGAGCATCTATTACGGCGTTGTTGGTTATCTCCACAAAACCATCTATAGAAGTCAATGGCGTCTTGTGAGGTATCTGACACTCAAATCCCTTTTGTGTATATTCCTTATCAAGGTAACGACCATATCCTCCGCTTCCATTCCTTTCAGGTGCGTTAATTTCATTTTCCTGAATACACTTTTGAATTTGAGATGCATCAATATGAAAGACTGTTGATAGGTTTTTAACCTTTGGGGGAATTGCTGGTGTTATGTCTTTGCTTTCTCCAAATTGAGCAAATACATTTGTCGAAAAGCAAACGGTGACAAATAGTAGCAAGGCCTTCATAATTAGCTCCTTATCGAAACAATATTTGACGCAATGTATCACGTTCAAGCATTCGATGCAATTATTAAATCCAAAAATGTAGGAAGGATTTCTGCTGGAGGCTCCCTGTCTTTCTATTGAAGAAGTCCCATTACCACCCGAATAAAATCTAATCTCCAAATCCAAAATATGGACAACTTGCCTCTGAGGTCGTGAAAAATGAGGACTTTGCTTTATGGCATTGGGTTTTAGTCCATCTTTTTTACCGAATCCACATTGACCATCAGGTGAATGAATTTTAACCCGATCAATGTCACCTTGAAGGCAGAGCTGCTCTGGGACCAAGTAAATTCATCATGAAGTAATAGCTCACTACCACTGCCATCAGTAAACATAAAGCAGGTCAGCGTAAGACTGTTTAAATCCACAGCAATTTTCGGTGACATTCCTCGCGCCAAAAGTGCCCCTCTGCGCGCTAAAAAAATCAACTCCTTTCAAACAGAAAAAATCCAAAAAATAAAGAAAAACATCGATCTACAAATCCGTTCACCGGGAACAGCTGTTTTTGTAAGATTAAGTTCAGTGAGCATGTATTTTGCTAGTTAGCCCATAAGCCTTTAGGGAGGACCAATGAAATACATTTTTATTTTATTATTAATAGTTAGCCACTCTGCCAGTGCTGAAACCTATAAGTCTGAGACTTCGCAATTAGTAATAAACAGTGATTCAATAATTTTGAATGGGACTAAATATGGTTTAAATGAAGAATTAATAACTGAAGCATATGCCGTTGGGACCTTTAGTCTTATGAATGGGGATTCAACATCTTGCCGAATAACAACAAATATAGCTCAATGGGGTAAAGATGGTTCACTTATGCTTGTTTCAGCAAAGATGGCTAAAAGATCAAACTCTCAAGGTTTGCTGTGTTGGGCTGTGAGAAATTCTAGTTCATTTAGAGCGCCACACGTCTATAGATACACGAAGGTAGATATCTCTGAGGATAAGTCTACGGTTAGGCTGAATCAGCTTATAGTTTCTGACGGAATCGGTCGTCCTATAATACAGCTTGAAGATTTGTTAGATGAAGATCTACTTCTCCGTGAAGACTTAATATCTTATGCCAAATCTTCATCTAGAGTTCGCTTCAAAACAGAAGTTCTAAGTAAATAAGAATAAGTCTTAGATTATCCATCACTTTTGATGAAAACAACAAAATGACTGAGGGGAATGTTCACATCACCATACCTCAATCGCCTTGGAGACTTTACAAGGTTCGCATGAAGTTCCCATGGAGCTTAAGGTATGGCAGCCGGAGAATTTCTTTTTAGAACTTATTGAACCCTTAAGGAAAAATGCTACTATGCCAACAATCTATTAGGGGCAAAAATGAAGAATTTATTACTAGTTTCAATATTATTTTTTGTATGCAATTAAATGGCAAGTTGAAGTTTTATCCCGCGAATGCTCTTCAACACTCTGGTCTCGAAGCTAGAGGCAAAATGATTGGACGACGGTCCACCTCTTTTGGCGTAGCATACCACTATCGAGTGGTTTTTAGAAATTTGATAAAACCATCATACTTAAAAAATGTAATATTGAGGTGATGACTTTTGTGTCACTACAGCTAAATCTCCTCTAAAACTGATTCTGCAATCTTATCGTGTCCATTTGTCGAGGGATGAAAGCAGTCACTCGATACATCTGCACCCTCATACTGAACATTCAAGATGTTATCAAGGAATCGAAATCGAATCCCCGGGAACTGAGAGGCACTATTAAATTTATGGGTCACGTCTCTTTGCGCACGAACTACAGCTCCGTGCAATGCTCGTATATGTTCGATTTTGTCTGTGTCGTCTGGATGAGTCTGGTAAATAAACGGACACATGTTTGACAAGAGGTTTGAGGCTCCATGCTCTCCCGTTCTCATGTCTCTGCAAGTCATACTGCGGGAAAAGGACCCATTGGAGTAAAAGCTGTATATTGGCTTACTCAGGACACTCTCATTTTCCAGTAGGTTTGTGATATCAGCAGCAGCAACAATAAGAATCTCAGTGCCGTTAGGCGAAGGACTCACTTCAGAGAGCCCTCTATGGAGGCTAGAGGTCATGCGCTCCACATACCACTGATATCTTTCTTCTGGAGTCCTTTCTTGGTTATTAGGGTGGCAGAGTGAGTTCGCTGTAAAAGTAATCAGAACAGTGTCTGGAAGATGTCCAAGTGGTAGTGCTAACCGGATCAGTTGATGATCCAGGTGTGAAATCTGTTTGCCGTCTTGTCCTGCAAAAAATATGTTAGATTCGGGTACACCGAGGTTTCTAGCGACCGTGTACGCAAATGAACACTCCTCACAATCAGCAAAGCGAGACCCATTCTTCTCAAATGGTCGGCTCAAAGCTGCACTACGATTTTCTGGAGAGTCAAAAATTCGAAGAACCCGGGATGACTTCTCAAACGCTCCACCTCCCAACGGAGTAGGGTTAGGTCTTCGAGGATTGTAAGAAGTCATATACCCTAAAAGCCCTCTTGAGAGTAAGTCAAAAAGTTGAGCCTCAATATGCTCTGCGGCTAAGGCCCCTACTGAAAGACTATCTCCCAAGACGCCAAATGTCGGTTGCTGCCGATCAGGAATTGCAAATGAACGAGATATGTGTCCGTCTCGACGAAGTTGAGACATATGATTTCTCATAATTTGTTCCGAATATTGAGATTCCGTGACATTGCGAATAGCATCTATTGCCTCATTGGAACAAGAAATCCTTTCTTTGCGTGAAGAGGCTTTGACTCGACTCAGGCAGGATTTAACTTCTTCTCTAAAAAGAGTGACGTAATTTTTTGCATGATGGGCAGATAGGTAAGAAATTTTATTTGCGATAAATGAAGCTGTTCGAGCTTCACTGGCAAACCCTTTTTCTCCTATAATCAACAGTACTGTACCAATTAAAAACCATTTCACGTCTTCCTCCTCAGCATCAACTTTTAAAAAGCAAAAAATGTGCCTAGTCTTTGTTATACCGATACGGTTTGAGTTTTTCAGGACTTTTGAGATTGAGTCGGAGACAGATCAGAGATTTTTTTAACCTTATTTTCTTCAATTTTTTTTAAGAATTTAGAGTGACACATTTTGCGGTACCTAGTTATGGCAAGAGAAGCCCGTAGCCTTGAGCCTTGCCCTTTTATACCGATCTGATTTGAATTTTTCAGGATTTTTGAGATTGAGTTAGAGACTTTCTTGTCTGGATTTTGGCCCTAAATATGCAGTACTTCGTGTCTATTATGAAGCTTTACTTACTGGCTAAAAATACCTTTGTTCAACTTTTGGTTCACTCAGTCGCCTTGGGTATAAGCCTCATATTGGGACTCATGGCTTCTTCGAAGGCCTTTGCCTTTGACATGAATCAACCCGTGTCCGCTGCGGATTTATGGCATCAATCGGCTCTGCTGGCGGGCCCTCCTGAAGCCATCGGCCAACGCTCTTTGATGTTTCACAAGATCTATCTGGACTCCCATCGACAGATGCCTTTTGCCTTAAGTGTCTCTCACTTGACCCTCGCCATTGAGCGCTCTATAGACTTTGGCACTCTGGATGAGCTTTCCGGAATAATCCCCTATAGCAAGTCTATCAAAGAGGATATGCGACTATGGAGACAGTCTCTACAGAAAATGAATCGAGATATGTTTCGGCGCACATGGTTTGCATGGATGTACTCCAAACATATTTATCTTTTTGGTGCACCTCCTGTTTCCACTCCCAAAGAGCAAAGTCTCATCAATAGCATCTCTCCAATACTGAACGTGATGCTAGATATTCATCAAAAAAAGAAGATAGGATTACCACTAAAGTTAATAAAATTTTATACGCAATTACTGATAACATGGGAGCACACCTCCCTATTTCAGCCTCAACTTGAACAGGTGTTTGAACACCTTCACGGGATTATGAAGTGGAATCTAAAAATGACTCCTGGAGAACGTCTGGAAAAAAATTTACTAGAACCTCTCTTTAATTTACGGTCCACTCTTAATCTACAGTGCTTTCAAGATCCCAATAAGAAATTAAGAACCTCTAATTTTATGGACCCATCACAACGCATTCAACAAGCTCTATCTTTCTTTCAAGAACTTTCTCAATTAAGCTATGATCCAGCACTCTTTTGCTACAATGATGAGTACTACCTTAGCCATTTTCCTGCGGATTTTTTTGAACAAACAAATATCTACCTTAATAAACTTGCTGATGACCTGCTTAGTGGTCAAATTTCTCAAGTTAACCTATCAGATAAAGTTACTACTCTCAAAAACTCTTTTCCTTCTAAACTGTCTCCGATCAGAGTCTTTCAATCTCTAAGATCACAGAACGCGTGCACAATAAATAATCTAGACTTTTGGAAATTCTATTTTTCAAACCTTCTTGATTTCCCAAAAAGCCTTCTAAAGACCCAAATATCAGGAGGGGGAAAGCGCTTAGCACATATGGAAATGGGCGTCGCCAGAAATACATTAATTAACCAAGCTTATACAACGCTTTTTCTCTTACACTCTCAAAGCCCCGAGTCTAAGTCTTCTGATGCTATCCCCTATTCCTGGCTAGGGTCTGCAGCCTTTGGGTCTGCATCTATAGGCAAACAAATGCTCTATGGAATGTATATAAAACTCAAAAATAATTTTCCAGAAGAAATTCTGAGTCAATTTTCAAAACAAGATCTCAAAGCTGTTCACTCCTATATGACAAATTACTCATCTTGGTTTGCCAAACTTTACGGCTTTCAAAAGACACTGGCTCACGCCAATCAAGCAGTCTTTCATGATATTTTTTGGCAGTTTTTTGTTTCTCAAATGTGTGGAACTCAAAAGACTATTGATCTTCTAGAAAAAAGCAATTCTGCAACTGATCAGCAAAGTCTCATTGCTTGGAAAAGTATTTCACGCAATGATCTTATAACAGGAAATTTACAACTCTTAAGAGTTGAACAAGAATTGGTCCTTCAACCAGCCATGTATGACAGCTTCCTATCTAGGTACTTTTCCATTAGAGGGATCTTTAATGAATATGCCCAACCTGGAGCTCCCGGGCCCAATGGCCCTCTTCTTGGATTTACAGATTTTGTCCACTTACACAAGCTTCCTGAAAACCTATCAAAACTTGATGTGCGAATGGCTTGGGTGAATTATCTGGTCACCAACCACGCTATTTACTTTCAAAAGAAAAACAATAATGAAGAACTCAATGAGGTCTTCTCAGACATTATCCGAGTGTATGAAAAAATACTCAATTATTATACCAGCCCGTCTTGAAGTTTGAAAAAATTTTTAAGTAAACGACTGTCAATCGAATACACCCGTCTCAAATATTCCTTCGGTACTGCCCCCCCACCTCATATAAGGCTTGAGACATCTGATAAAGAGAACAGTGCTTGGCAGCATTCATCAGTGCACCAAAAATATTCTCTCCAGCCAGAGCCGCCTGTTTCAAGGCCCGAATCTCATCGCGAGCCTCTGAGCTGTGCTCCTCTTGATATTTTTTTAAATTATTTAGCTGCTGATCTTTTTCAGCTTTTGTGGCTCGAGCCATTTCTATTTTTGGTGGCACATAGCCTTCGGCTTGGGTTTCTGGATTGATAAAAGTATTCACACCTACCACTGGAAACTCTCCACTATGTTTAAGGTGCTCATAGTACAAAGACTCTTCTTGAATCTGTGAACGCTGATACTGAGTCTCCATAGCCCCCAAAACCCCACCTCTCTCATTGAGTTCCATAAACATATCCAAAACAGCCTCTTCCACAGCATCTGTCAACCACTCCACGATATAGCTTCCTTGGCTGGGGTTTTCGTTCTTGGACAGTCCAAACTCCTTGCCAATGATCAACTGAATGGCCTTGGCTCGCCGGACGGACTCTTCTGTTGGCGTAGTGATGGCCTCGTCGTAAGCATTGGTATGCAAGGAGTTACAGTTATCATTGATAGCTAGTAATGCCTGAAGTGTTGTCCTAATATCGTTGAAGTCAATCTCCTGGTCATGAAGACTGCGGCCACTGGTCTGAATGTGATACTTCAGCTTTTGCGCCCGCTCATCTGCCCCATACAACTGCTTCATAGCAATGGCCCAGACCCTTCGGGCCACACGGCCAATCACTGTGTACTCTGGATCCATGCCATTGCTGAAAAAGAATGATAAATTAGGGGCAAATTGATTGATATCTAAACCTCTAGAAAGATAATACTCCACATAAGTAAAGGCATTACTCATAGTTAGAGCCAGTTGGGTAATAGGATTGGCTCCGGCTTCAGCAATATGATAACCGGAAATACTCACCGAATAGAAGTTACGGACATTGTGCTCCACAAAATACTGTTGGATATCTCCCATGAGCTTCAGAGCAAAGTCTGTAGAAAAGATGCAGGTATTTTGCCCCTGATCCTCTTTCAAAATATCCGCCTGAATGGTGCCTCGAACGGCACTTAAGGTTTCTGCTCGTACCTGACGCTGCTCCTCTGCAGATAACCCTCTTCCCAGTTGCTTTTGCTTTTTTTCCACCTGCTGATCAATGGCCGTGTTCATAAAAAATGCCAGCATCATAGGAGCCGGACCATTGATGGTCATGGATACGCTGGTGGTGGGATCACACAAATCAAAGTCTTTATAGAGCTTTTTCATGTCATTGAGAGTGCAAATACTGACACCACTCTCCCCGACTTTTCCAAAAATATCAGGACGAAGATCCGGATCTTGACCATACAAGGTTACGCTGTCAAAGGCCGTGGATAGCCTCTTCGCCGGATCACCTTCTGCCAGGTAATGAAACCGTTTGTTGGTGCGCTCTGGGGGGCCTTCACCGGCAAATTGCCGGATGGGGTCCTCACTGGCTCGCTTCAGTGGAAAAACCCCCGCAGTGAATGGAAAATGACCTGGTGCATTTTCCAGGCGCAAGTATTTCAGTTGCTCCCCCCAGTCTTTGATATCCGGAATCACAACTCTTGGAATTTTCAAATGACTCAATGATTCTACTGTCAGAGGCTGACGGATCTCTTTTCCTCTCACTGTATAAATATATTCATCCCCTTGAAAAGACTGCCTTAAGGAGTCAAAAGACTTCAGAAGCTCCCACTCCTCCACTTTGAATTCACTTTTTAATTTCTTTTCTAACTCTCCAAATTTTTCATCAAACTCTTTTAACCCTAGTGACCGCACTTCAGCCAAAGCCCCCAGCTTTCGCGCTCTTTCTGAAAGCTCTTGTGTGCGTTTTTTATACCCTCGGACTTCTGTGGCAATTTCAGCCAGATAGTTTTGCCGTTCCACAGGAACTATGGTCTGTTTTTCCGTTCCACGAATTTTATCTTTGATCTCACTGTCAATTGTCCATGCAAATTCTTGATCTACTTCTGCCAAGTGATTGGTTATTCCAAAAAACAGCTGATTCACGCCTTTGTCATTAAAATTGGAGGCTTGAGTCAGGTATACCGGAACTTCCCCACCTTCAAACTGTTTATGAGATCTACGGTACTGTTTTTGAACATCCCGGAAGGCATCTGCTGAGCCTCTATGATCCGCTTTATTGATGGAAATAAAATCTGCAAAGTCGATCATATCAATTTTTTCCAGCTGAGATTGAGCACCAAACTCAGAAGTCATCACATAAAGACTTTTATCACTCACTTCCAAAATTTTAGAGCTGGCCTGTCCAATCCCGGAACTCTCAGCAATTAAGAGATCAAAATTCAGGGTTTTGCAAAAGTCCAACATAGCTGGTAAAGCTTCCGAAATTTCATTACCAGAACCACGTGAAGCCACAGATCGCATAAACACACCTGGCCGAGAGAGAGAGTTCATGCGAATGCGATCACCCAAAAGCCCACCACCAGTTTTTCTTTTTGATGGATCTACACAGATCACCCCAATTTTGATGCCGGGATAGTGATTGAGGAATCTTTGTAATAATTCATCCACAAGAGATGACTTTCCAGCCCCTCCTGTGCCAGTTACACCTAATACCCTGGGGGGGGTCTTGCGAGTAGAGGCGAAGCTTTTAAGATCTTGAGGGGTTTCATCCATATTTTTCTTTAGCTCTAAATAAGACAGAGCCAGCCCTAGGTTTCTATCTGGCACGGGAGACTCTGAAATCCTCTTACGCTCAGAAATCTCAAGAGCTTTTTCTGTGATATCAAAATCACAACCCTTGACGATCCATTCAATCATACCTTCCAGTCCCAATTTTCTACCATCATCCGGGTGAAAGATCTGAGCAATTCCGTAGTCTTCCAATTCTTTTTTTTCCTCATGAATGATAACTCCACCTCCTCCCCCATAAACCCTGACGTAACCAGCGCCCGCTTCATCAAGAAGGTCCTTCATGTACTTAAAGTACTCCATGTGTCCCCCCTGATAGGAACTCACACAGATCCCCTGGGCCCCTTCCTGAAGAGCTGTTGTCACCACTTCAAGAACAGAACGATTGTGCCCAAGGTGTATCACCTCCACACCAAAATCCTGTAAGATTCGGCGAATAATATTAATGGTCGCATCATGACCATCAAACAAAGAGGCTGCTGTCACAATACGAATGGGGTAGGTGGACTTATAGCTCATTTATTTTCCTTTGAACTTAGCTTTACGCTTTTCAATAAAGGCGCTCACACCTTCATTTTTATCTTCGGTCTCAAACACTTTGGCAAACATGCGAGCCTCTAGATCCATGCCATCTGACTGAGGTAGATCTTGCCCCTGATTCACTGCCTGTTTGACCATCTGAACAGCCAATGGAGCTTTGGTAGCAATACTCCCAGCTACTTTCTGACATTTTTCCATAAGCTCTTCCGGGGGGGTGACTCTCACCACAAGCCCCCACTCATACATCTGCTGAGCAGAAAACATATCTCCCGTCATGGCTAGCATTCTTGCCTTCGCCCGACCGATGTGCCGACTTAGGCGCTGAGTTCCACCGTATCCAGGCATAATTCCCAGACTCACTTCTGGCAATCCAAACTTGGCATTGTCAGAAGCAATAATAAAATCACAGGCCAAGGCTAGCTCCATCCCACCTCCCAGTGCAAAACCGTTAACGGCGGCAATCACCGGAACAGAAGACGATTCAATAAGATCAAAAACAGACTGTCCTCTATGAGCAAGTTCTTCTGCCTGAGCACCTCCAAAGCTTTTCATTTCCTTGATATCTGCCCCAGCGACAAAGGACTTAGACCCATCTCCAGTTAAAATCAGACAACGAAGCCCTATATCATCAATGCCTTTAAAAAAAGACTCCAGCTCAGCCATCACCTGGGCATTCAATGCATTTAAACTTTCCGGGCGAGAAATAGTTAAAATACCAATTCCAGTTTGATTATCACTTTCAAACTTCAAAGTTTCATAATTGTACATGATAAGCCTTTCTTATTTGTCGTAGGTGTAAAATCCACGACCTGTTTTACGTCCCAACCAACCGGCCTCTACATATTTCACCAGAAGTGGACAGGGCCGATATTTGGTATCCCCTAGTCCTCCGTGAAGAACTTCCA
>JAUILT010000091.1 GCA_030432925.1 Bdellovibrionia bacterium
CAACTACGCGGTGGACTTTATAGAAGCGATTCGCGATATCAAGAAGACCTGCCCTGGTGTAAAAACCAGTGGAGGAGTGAGTAATATTTCTTTCTCCTTCCGAGGAAACAACGTGGTTCGTGAGGCCATGCACTCGGCATTTATGTATCATGCTATTGCTGCAGGGTTGGACATGGCTATTGTCAATGCAGGAATGATTGAAGTGTATGAGGATATTGATCCAATCCTTTTGCAAAAGGTGGAGGATGTACTCCTTAACCGTACCTCGGAGGCCACCGAAAACTTAATTGCCTTTGCTGAATCAGTAAAGGGGTCTAAAAAGAAAAAAGACGGCGACACCCTGAAATGGCGAGAAGGGGATCTGCAGGAAAGAATCACCCACTCGCTAGTAAAAGGTATTGGTGATTTTATTGAAGAGGATGTGGAGGAGGCTCGTTTGCAGGTTCGCCGCCCTCTGGATGTGATTGAAGGGCCATTGATGAATGGCATGAAAGTGGTGGGTGATCTTTTTGGTGAGGGTAAAATGTTTCTCCCTCAGGTGGTCAAGAGTGCTCGGGTGATGAAAAGGGCTGTGGCTCACCTGGAGCCTTTTATGGAAGCTGAAAAACAAAGTCTAGGTGAGGTCAGCAGAAAGGGAGTGTTTCTCATTGCCACCGTCAAAGGTGACGTACACGACATAGGAAAGAACATTGTATCTGTGGTGATGTCCTGTAATGGCTATGAAGTCCATGATATGGGTGTCATGGTTTCTTGTGAGAACATTTTAAAAAAGGCCAAAGAGATCGACGCCGATGTGATTGGAATGAGTGGTCTAATCACTCCTTCTCTGGAGGAAATGATTTATAACGTCACAGAGATGCAGCGCCAGGGGTTTAAAGTTCCTGTACTTATTGGTGGAGCCACCACAAGCAAAGCCCACACGGCTATCAAGATTGCTGACCACTATGAGGAACCGGTGGTTCATGTAGGGGATGCCTCACTGGTAGTAGGTGTGTGTAGCAAAGTATTGAGTAAAGAGCACAAGGCGGCTTATCATGCAGAACTCAAAGAGACTTACAGTCGCTTAAAAGCCAACTGGAAGAAAGGACGCTCCAATACGGGTGAGTCCTTGTTGAGCATGGAAGAGGCTAATGAAAACTCTTTTAAATTTGATTGGTCAGAGGACATGATCTACCAGCCCTCAGAAACTGGAGTTCAGGTATGGAAAGAAGTTTCACTTCATGAGATTTCCCGATTTATTGATTGGTCGCCTTTGTTTTGGACGTGGAATCTGAAAGGGGTTTTCCCAAAAATTCTTGAACATGACAAATACGGTGAGCAGGCCAAAGAAATCTACCGGGATGCTAAGGTGATTTTAAAGAAAATTCTAGATGAGAGATTATTGGAACCAAAGGCGGCTTTTGGACTCTTTCCTGCGTCTTCGGAAGGCACTCGAGTGGACATATTTAGTAATGACAAGCGGGCTGAGGTTGCTCACAGTTTTTATTTTTTGCGTCAGCAAAAAAAGAAGGTAAAACAGGGAGCTGTGAACCTTTGCCTGGCGGATTACATAGCTCCAAAGGTTTCGGGACTTGCCGACCATATGGGGGCCTTTGTTGTCACCATGGGTGACAAGGTGGAGGCTTTGGCGGCAGCCTACGAAGGGCAGGGAGATGATTACAGCAGTATCATGGTAAAGGCTCTGGGAGATCGAATGGCCGAAGCTCTGGCAGAAATGGTGCACCAGCATGTTCGTGTGATGTGGGGCTTTGGCGCTGAAGAGGACCTAACTATACAGGATCTGATTGCTGAAAAGTATCAGGGGATTCGCCCGGCAGCAGGGTACCCATCTTGTCCCGACCATACAGAAAAACAAACTATTTGGAATCTTCTAGAGGCCAGGGACAATACTGGAGCGACCTTGACAGAAACATTTGCCATGGCTCCAGCCAGCACGGTTTCGGGACTTTACTTTTCTCATACAGAATCTCGCTATTTTCAAGTGGGAAAAATCGGCCGAGATCAGGCGGGTGCTTATGCTAAGGTCAAGGGATGGAGTAACACTGAAATGGAAAAATGGCTGGGGCCTGTACTCAGCTAGTGCTATGTCCAATAATTCTTTCCATTGAAAAAGAATGCGGAAAGTTGTGAAAAGAATATCGGACAAAGCACTCAGGGGAGGTTTGAAAGTGAGTTTAATGGCAGACAAAA
This sequence comes from Bdellovibrionia bacterium, assembly GCA_030432925.1. Classification (GTDB taxonomy): domain Bacteria; phylum Bdellovibrionota; class Bdellovibrionia; order Bdellovibrionales; family UBA1609; genus JABSOQ01. The sequence goes on from JAUILT010000091.1 coordinate 2,191, forward strand.
TTCTGGTTACTGGAGGTGCTGGGTTTATTGGATCCCATCTGTGTGAAGCTTTGCTAGAACGGGGACACGATGTTCTTTGTGTGGACAATTTTTTTACCGGCCGCAAAGAGAATATCGCTCATATGTTTGATCATTCCATGTTTGAATTGCTTCGCCATGATGTAACCTTCCCTTTGTATGTGGAAGTGGATAAGATCTACAATTTGGCCTGCCCGGCCTCTCCTATTCAGTATCAGAGAGATCCTGTGCAGACCACTAAGACTTCTGTTCATGGAGCCATTAATATGTTGGGGTTGGCTAAGCGCTTGAAGGCTCGGATTTTTCAAGCCTCTACATCAGAAGTTTATGGAGACCCTGAAGTGCATCCTCAGCCTGAGGACTACCGGGGCTGTGTCAACCCGATTGGTCCCAGGGCTTGTTATAACGAGGGTAAAAGGTGTGCAGAAACCTTGTTTTTTGACTACCATACCCAACATCAATTGGAAGTGAAGGTAGCTCGAATCTTTAATACCTATGGCCCGAGAATGCTTCCGGATGATGGAAGGGTCATCTCTAGTTTTATTATGCAGTCTCTGAAAAATGAGCCCATCACAGTTTTTGGAAATGGGAGTCAAACTCGATCTTTTTGTTATATCAATGACATGATTGATGCTTTTATTCGCTTTATGGATACGCCAACCGAGGTAACGGGCCCTGTGAATTTAGGAAATCCTCAGGAAATCACCATGCGAGATTTGGCCGAAATGGTTGTAGATCTGACAGGCTCAAGCAGTAAAATTGTGTATCAGGAATTGCCTGCGGATGATCCGGCACGAAGATGCCCGGACATCACTAAAGCCCGGGAGACTCTGGGGTGGAACCCCAAAACCAGCCTTGAACTGGGTTTACAGTCAACGATACAATATTTTGAAAGTTTATTGAGTCAAAAGCATTGAGGTTTTTGAGGCCATGATAGAAATGGATGCCCTGGCCAGGGAAAGAAGTGAAAAAACCGGTGAAACTTTTAGTGATTGGTTGCAGGCCATTGAGTGGGCTGCTGAGCAGGAGAGTGTCTTGCAGTTGACCGATGGTGAATTTACCACTCTTATTCAACACTCGTCTTCTGTTGTTTACTATCGTCAGGTTGTGGAGTGGTTTGAAGCCCACAGGTCTGAAGGCAGCAGGGAGCAAACAGGTTTTGACCTGTTGGTAGAATTTATCGATGAATCAAATCACAGCTTCATGGACTGGGTAAAAGCCTTGAACACATTTCATCAATGGGTAGAAGACAATAAAACCTCAGTCACTTTGAAAAGGGCTTTGGGCTATATTCAATGCAGTAGTCAGGAGTTGAAGAGTGCCAGAGGTGACCTATCTAAAACCGTGAAATCCTATCTAGAAAGTCACGGGTTAGAATAAGAGCCTGTCCGCAAAACTTGACTGGTCGTAACGCTAGTTTAGGTTTGTGATACCTTTCAATGCTTGGAAATAACGATTACGATCTTGGCAAGATATCAAGATATTTGGAGGGAACATATGGGTCTTAAAGCAAGAAAGATAAAAACTATGATTGAAGAGTATTCAAGTCTCTGTACGGATGACTTGAATCAAAAGCTTGGAACAAACTTTTCATTTGAAGTTAACTGGGAAATTATCCCATCGGATATAGATGACTGGAATTGGAGTGATGAGGATTTAAAAAAATGTTATCTTGCCAATTTTATTGCTCCCATAGAAGTGTGTTTCAACAAATTGCTAAAAGATGATATGTACAAAGAAGCGATCAACAAACAGGTTAAATCTGTAAAGTTTGAACCGGGACCTGAGGGGCGCGCAGATTGGAGTTATGAAAAAGGAGCCCTTACCTGCAAACATACACTCACTGTTAATTTTAGTGATGTTGAGAACTCAGGAAGCTTGTATATTGAAAACGCTGCGGAGGCCTTAACTCAGACAATCGATGGTGGGTTAGATTAAGAGAGCCTGTCTGAAAGTCGATTCATTCAGTCAGATCTCGAGAAAGAATGAGTTTGTTGAAATACTTTTTAATGGCAGCCTGTATTACTTCAGGGATTTTGAAATAACCCAATTTCGAATTTTTTCGACATCGTCATCGGACATGCCAAAATAGGTGAAGTAAATGGTGTGATGACCTTTATCGTCTTCTACTGATGAGACAATATTGAGTTTGGCATCTTTGATTCCCAATTTTCTAAATATAGGAATTTCCAGATCTTGATCCTCAAGACGGATGATAGGGATAGGAGACTTTATTACCAACCCGCTTTCACCAATGGAAATCACTCGAGCGGTGTGCATAATTTCTACGAGACTGTCCGGGTCTTTGAGATCTTTGAATTCAACTTCGGCAAATCGAGGATGACCCCCTAGAATATTTTCTAGTTTTTTGCAGACAACATCTTTTTGTGGAGGTTTTACAATGTAGTCTATGGCTCCCAGACTCATGGCTTTTTGAATGGAGGTTTTATCATCTTTTGAGGAGAGCATAACTACAGGAATATCTTTGACTTTATCTGAGCTTTTGATGCGTTTGAGAAAATCAAAACCATTCATTTCAGGCATCATAATGTCCAAAAGGATAAGATCAAAGGCGTGTTTGTGCACGAGATCCAATGCCTCAAAAGCACTGGGAGATGTGACAGGCAGGTATCCTGCTTGCTTGAGTAGGGCCTGGAGGAGTAGTCGAGTTGGCTCATCATCGTCGACAAACAGAATATTGCGTTTGATAATCCCCAAAGTCAGGCTCCTCTAAGCTAAAAGTTTAACAACGAGGGCGTGCAGTGTCATGGATTCAATCACGCTTCCGTGCGTTAGACTGGTTGCTCTACCCAAACCTGTGGGTCTTGGGTATATAAGGGTTGTTTTTTATTCTAGGAGGGAAAAGTAAAGGTGAAGTGTCTGGTTATTTTGTGTCTGACGTTATTTATTGTGTCCTGTGAGTTTCAGGGAGGAGGGGCCTCCGATAAAAAAAATACCTCTGAGTATTTGGGGTTAAAATACACCCACAGTTGGCAAACTCCTAAGGGAGCCATTACCTTTATGACTTTTAACGTGGAGAACCTTTTTGACACCAAAGATGACAAGGGGAAGGATGATTCTACCTATCAGCCTCTGGTGGCGAAGTCTTCAAAAGCTCATAAAAAAAAATGTGCTGGACTCTCTAACGCTCGTTGGAAAGAGCAGTGCCTGAGTTGGGACTGGTCCAAAGATATTGTGAATTACAAACTGGGTGTTTTGGCGGAAACAATTAAGCAGGTGAAAAATGGTGAGGGTCCGGATGTATTGGTTCTTCAGGAGGTGGAGAACCTTAACATACTAAAGCAGTTGAATGATCGGGGGCTGCACTACCCGACTGTGGTCCTCATTGAAGGCACTGATAAGCGAGGGATTGATGTGGCTGTCATGAGCCGATTAAAGCAACATAAGTCAGCAAAATTGCATTCAATTCCGTTTAAGGGCTTTCCCAGGCAAAGGGTCCAGGACACCAGGGGAATTCTTCAGGTGGACTTAAAACTTCCTGATAATGAGATGCTTTCCGTTTTTGGTGTGCACTTTCCAGCTCCCTTTCATCCTAAAGAAATGCGCATTCAAGCCTTTAAGCGGTTGAATCAGCTGGCGGCCAATTTACCAAAAGGTCGCTTATCTATAGCAGCCGGTGACTTCAACGTTCCTCAGCGAGAAGATCGAGATAGTTACGTCACTCGTCTTACTGATAAATACTGGGTCGTGGGTCACAAAGTGGCTTGCTCAGGGTGTCCAGGGTCGACCTATTATGAGCCCAAAGATAGCTGGTCATTTTTGGATATGATTCTTTGGTCAAGAAGTTTTGAGGTCAAGGCTTCAAAGTGGAAGGTGCTCAAAAGTTCTTTTCGTATCGTCAATAAGCACAAAGAACAAAGGCACCAAACCGGCGCTCCCAAGAGGTTTGAGATCAGTGGACCCTCTGGAGTCTCGGATCATTGGCCTCTGGCCGTTGATCTGTCTCCAGTTCAATCCCAAAAGTACGGAAAACTCAAATCAGATCAGTAGAATAACCGATCCGGGTTTTTTGTGATTGAACCAGCATGGAACAAAAGATAAAAAAAGTCATGACTGCAAAGTTATGGATTTTGTTGATTTTACTAGCTGGAGGTTCTTTACGAGCTCGTGCCTGGGAACTGGTTCCTGAGTACGTTTTTCTCTCAGAGGTTGAGCAGGTGGATTTGGATGATCCGTCGTTGACAGACAGTGAATACTCTTCAGATATTCTTGCGTTTTCAAGAAACTCTCTTCAAGACTATTACTTTTTTCTAGATCCTCATCAGGTTTTAATTGGCATGGGGAGTATTGGCTCCAAAAATTTTATGATCAGTGATCATATTAAACTCTACCAGATGCTCACAGATCAGTTGCAGTTTCGTCTCCATTATTTTAAGGAAAAAGATTTTGATCAGGAATTTCAGGCTCAAGTGGTGGAGTTGGATTATTGGCTGGATGAGTCTTGGGCACTAGGAGTTTATGGTGAAGGTACCTATAGAAAGTCAGAAATTGACTTTGGAGTGACAGCTCTGTTCAGGCTTAGAGAGAGTCATGAAGTCAGGCTGTGGTGGACAGCTCCAGACATGGTAAGAAATGAGCGTAATAAAAATACAGATAGTTTCTCTAGTCCTCCCGGAGTGCAAGGGCTTAAAGGCACTTGGGTGTCACCCAATGATAAAGAGTTTCTTAACTACTCCTTGAGAGTTGAGAAGCCAACACATTGGGACTTTCCCGATCAGGGATACCGTTATAAATACAAGAGGCAGTCAGCCCATCTATATCTAAGAAAAAAATGGGGTGAGGACTTTCTCACGTTTCGTTGGCAGGGAGATATTAAGTGGGAAGAAAAGCAATGGATTAAGGCCTCATCTTCTTTGTTAGCTCCCGTCAGTATGAAAAGGTCCAGGAATTTGGGGTTGATAGAGTGGGAGAGGCCAGATATTTTTGAAGTTTTGAATCACTCCCTTCGTTTAGGGGTGTTTTTGACTCATAGAGATTATAAATCTAACTCTGGTGAAGTTATTCAAACAACAGTACTGCCACACTTCTGGTACCAGATTCCTGCTGGAAACTCAGGAGGGGTCAGAGATTACTGGACTTTTGGGGGGGACACCTCAATATTTAGGGAGGCTGGAGATGAAAGTTTGATCAAGAGATCCGCAGGCGAGAGAGCTGTGACAGAGTTTCGGTGGACAACTAGCTATGACTTTTACTTTAAAAACCAAGCTTCTTTGAGGTTGATTTTCACTTTTGATCTGGATGAGTTTGGTTCTGGTGAAACCTGGGAGGGGGGTGCTGGAATTTTTCAGACGTCTTTTTAAGGGTGTAGTTTCAAACCAGATCGATAGAGTTCCTCAACTTTAGTCATACTTTCAAGCCTTATTTTAATGAGGGTTCTGTAAAAAATAACAAAAGAATTTCCGATAGATAATTGAATTATTGATTTCTAAAAGTGGGCTTTGAAAGGAAGCGTTGTTCATGCGTCTCAAACCCGGTCAGGTCATTGGACCTTATAAAATCACCCGTTTCATTGCACGGGGAGGAATGGGTGAAATCTACGAAGCCTTTGAAGAGCGGCTGGACCGTCGTGTCGCATTAAAAATTATTTCAGGTCATCACGAAGAGTCTGAGAATTACAGAGAAAGCCTGACCAAAGAGGCGCGAGCTTTGGCTAAAGTCAACCACTCTAACGTTGTTAGTGTATATGCTATTGATTCTCTCAACGGGGTTGATTTTATTGCTATGGAATATATTGACGGTATCCCCATGAGCATGGTGACGGAAAAGTTTGCCTTTGACTCTCTAGAAGTGGTCGATGTTTGTATGCAGATGTTGCAAGGACTCAAGGCTCTCCACGATAGAAAAATTGTTCATCGAGATATTAAGCCGAGCAATATTTTGCTAACGGACCAAGGAACGATTAAGTGGGCAGATTTTGGATTAGCAGCTGTACTGGATCAAGTGAGCCAGAATACGGTCAGTCATTTGTACGGAACGCCTAGATATTTATCTCCAGAGCAGTTAAAGGGTATGGCGACATCTTTTCCCTCGGACATTTGGTGTCTTGGATTGGTATTTTATGAAATGTTTGCAGGGCAAAAACTCATTGATCCCAAAAAAGAGATGACTCTCTTTGAAATTGAAGAGTTTATTATGGGTCTTGACTTTGAAATTCCCATACACCTAAGGTCTTTGATTCATCCTGAATTTCAGAGCATTCTTAGACAAATGTTGAGTAAGGATCTCAAGCGTAGATATAAGACAATTGATAACATTATTAGTGATTTTAAAAATTTAGAAATAAAACTGGCCAAAGAAAAACAATCAAAAGTTTTTACAAGAATTCGAAAAAGTTTAGATGATTACAAGGGCGGCTGGAAGTTATTAGATAAAAACCCCCGCCTCAATGAATTTCAGAAAAAAAGGCTCATGACTTTGAGTCTTCGGTTCCGACCGTCAGACGTCAGCAATTCTGATGATACACTTAACCTTCAAAGTCATGGCAAAGAGTTATACTTTACCAGTGAGGCTCTGGACTCTGCTCAGCATTTTTTGAATAGACAAATTCACAAAGACACAAAGGGTCTGTTAAGAAAAACCAATGGATTGAAAGAGAATATGATTATTTACCAAGAGACTTCAACGGGAAAAGTTCAGATGATGGATGTTGATGCGTTGATGCAAGGGGAGCGGAAAATAGGGAAGGCAGTTCTCAAAAAGCTTAAAATTAACCATTTAATTTTGTCAGCAATTTTAGCTTTGATAGTGTTGTTTATTTCAAAACATCGGTTTAGAGAAAACAGGAGCTTTATTCAAAGTTTTATTGAAGAGAGTACTCAATGGATCAAAACAATGAGTAAGAAGAAGAGTTTTCTTGAGAGAAAAGTGGCCACTCTTTCTAAGGGGAATCACTCATCTGATACAACATTTTGGTTTCAGAACGATGAGCCCAAGGTCAAAAAATTTGCACTATCACCACCAGAGTTGATGCTACCAAGAGATAGTTTACGTTTTGTTATCAAAGAAAATGAACCTGTTAATAAAAAGAAAATTCAGTTTTTTTGGGGTAAGAAAAAACAGGCGAAATCTTACGAAATACAAGTGGCTAAGACCAAGGATTTTAAAGAAGTAAAACTGAGCGAGGTTGTTAAAAATACCCAAAATTGGTCCACCCAATTGACCCCGGGAATTTACTACTGGAGAGTGCGTGTGGCAGATCTTGGCGCTGGTTCTGGGTGGAGTTCTTCTAGGAAGTTCGATATTGTTACAGAAAAATTTTAACCTATCCAAAAGAAATCAACTGCTTTAACAAAGGACCTTGAATGGTTACGACTGAGGGTTTAGGGAGTTCTTTCTTAAAGAAGGGCCATCGGCTTCTGGGCTCTTCGAAACTTTTGGATTTTTCGCCGGGATGTTGCACAGAAAGAAACAAAGTGCTTCCATCTGGGGAAAAGCTGGGCCCTGTGAACTCTGCTCCGACAGGAGCTGAAGCTACTCTGAAAGCAAACCCAGCATTAATACCCTTCATGGGGACGTAGAACAAGGCATTGTTGCCAAAGGTTTCGTAGGGAGCCTTGCCAATGGATCCACCAGCAATGTCAGTTGTAAACCACAGGTTGCCTGCAGCGTCCAAGACCATATTATCAGGGCAAGCAAAACCAGAGTTTTCTCCGCCTGTCAGTAAGGTTTCTGAAGTGAACTCAAGGCTTTTAGGGTCAGCATTTTTTTCTCGAATTTTCAGAATCTCTCCAGTGAAATCACCTTTACTTTTGTTATTGGTCAGACAAATAAGAACATCTTGGCTGTCAGGGAGGATTTCAATATCTTCTGGGCGATTTTGAGGAGTGGCTCCCAGTATTGCAGCGGCTTCTCGGCACCGAATCAATACATCCATTTGGGTTTTAAATCGTTTTTTTAGTTGTGGTGATTTTTCTCTGTCCAAGGGAAGCCAGTGCCCTTTGATTGTATTGGCTACGTAGAGGGTGCCTTTTTCTAGATGGTTTTTTGAATCTGAGATGAATTTATAAATATACTCATCAGCCTTGTCGTCACCGGAGTAGACAACTACGGTGCCATCATCAGCGGTAGTTACGGTGGCGCTCTCATGAGAGAAGCGCCCCAGGCTTGTGTGCTTCTGAGCTTTTTTTGTTCTGGGATCCACCTCTACAACCCAACCATAGTGCTCAGGGGGGTGCTTAAAAAATTTCTCCCATTGTAGGTAGTTGGCGCTGGGAGCCCAACCGGTGGATCCATCTTTGTGGTGGATTGTTTCTCCAAAATAGTCCTGATAATTTTCTTCACATGTTAAAAAGGTTCCCCATGGGTTAATGCCTCCCGCACAGTTAGCTAGAGTTCCGGTAGCTACTTTTGAACCTTTGACTTGGACTCCACCAGCAAAAGGAATTTTTGTTAAAGCTGAGTAGCGGGTATTGTGCTGAGAGTTTTGAACGACACTCCACGAGCCGTCTTTTTGAACAATATGGAGGAGGCTTCCACCGACTCGGTGCATTTCAGAGCGTACCTGAGTTTTATTTAGAGGATCCCCTTTTTGTCTTTTTAAAGTGAATAGCTGATCTGTGGATTCGTGGTTGACCCATAACCATCCCTCTTTGAGGTTATTACGGTTCATTGGAATAAAAGCTGTGTAGTCATTATTGTAACCAAACTTTTGCTCAGGTCTCTTGCCAAAAGGTTGGTTATAGGAGATCAGCAACTTCCAATTCAAACCTTTTACAAGAAGAAGATCATCGTCATAACTGGGGGCTAAGGGCTGAAATCCGAGAGCAGAGAAGTCTGGTTTTTTACTCAATTGTGAGCATCTCACAATTCCGTGCATTCCAAAAACTCCGCCGGTAGCACCGATAAACTGTAAAAACTGTCTTCGGGACCATGGGAGTTTGGACATTTTAATACCCCAATGCGGGTGTATTGTTGCGGGAGATCTCTGTGAATGTGTCGGGTTGTTCTGCTTCCATGAATTCAGCCACTTGTGTTTGCTCGTGAGCCTGATAATTTCGCATTTGTAGAAATCCAGCGACCACAATAACAAATAGAAAGGATAAAAGCCACATTTCAAAAACTGTATTGAAAGAAAGGATTTTGGGTTTTTGGTGTATTTTGCGAGTCATGGCACATTGACGGAGTTCAAGAAGTAGGCCAGTGGTGAGGTTTCAATGGAGTCATTTTGAAGAGGATAAAATCATTAAGAGGCTTTTCATTATTGGAGAGGGTGCCGCAAAATGTAACTTTTCTTGCCCTAAAGGGCACTATCCGTTATAGATTGAGACCGCTTATTAAGTAATAAGGAGAAATCTCATGTCTGATTTTCAAGCTCTGGACCTGTTCAACCCCACAGAAGAACACAAGATGTTGCGCCAGATGGTGGCAGACTTTACGGCTTCAGAGGTGGAGCCTCAGGCCATGGAGTATGATCGTAAGGAGGAGTTCAACCTTCCTTTGTTCAAAAAATTGGGTGAGCTGGGGTTGCTGGGAATCACAGCATCAGAAGATTTTGGTGGTTCTGGAATGGATGCTTTGGCGGCAGTGATTGCTCATGAGGAGCTGTCTTATAGTGATCCTGGTTTTTGTTTAGCCTATCTGGCTCACTCTATGTTGTGTGTTCATAATCTGGCCTTCAATGGGAG
>JAUILT010000092.1 GCA_030432925.1 Bdellovibrionia bacterium
ACTTATCGCTCCTGGTTACAGTAATACGGCTGCTGTGGTTGCAGAGATGATTTCTCAAGCCGGAACGCTTGATATTCCAGCCAACCTTATAGATGCTCCTAATGGAACATCGGTATCTGCGGCTATTACCGGACGTGGCCCGAGCGGTGCAATCAACTTCAATATATCAGACCTGAACACAACCTGTCTGTATCCTATGGTTAAGGCTTATGATACTTATACCGATGCATACACAGCGAAGACTATGCCAGCTGAGGAGTCACTGGATAAAAGGAGAGGTGTTAAAAATTGAACAGGGGGGTGAGATTGTCAAAACCGTGGACAACCTCGGTGAAACACTGGACTTTTTGGGACATCTTATTTTGAGACTTATGCCGATCCGGTTGGAATTTTTCAGTTTTTTGAAGCTGAAAAATTCCAACTGAATCGGTATGAGTTCGATGAGCGGTATGGGACAAAAGAATGTCATTTTTTGGCCAGACGTAGATAGAGAACCTAAAGAATTTCAGACCAAGGCCCGTGGGCTTAATCCCGTCATTTTGGATATAATAGTATAGATAATAGGCCTTAACAGAATAAGCAGGCTCTGATGCACCAACATTTTCTACCATGGATGGTTAAAAGTGGGTCGTTCAACAAAGATCAAAAAAAAGAAGCAGTGCTCCCATTCGCAAAATCCGCAAGAACCCAATAAAAGTCAATATCAGCAGGATTTGGTTCCAGAGGATTTTAACTTTCAACGGACTTCTGATAAAGACGAAAGTGCACTTAGTTTTTTTTCTCGGATTTCTCATGTGGAAAACCCGACATTTCGGCGTCTTGCGCTGGAGTATCTGCCTCTGGGATTATTTTGTTTTTTAATTTATTTTTTGACAGTGTGCCGGACAGTTCCTGGGGGTGACAGCGGAGAGTTGATCACTGTTTCTTATCGCCTGGGGGTTGCTCATCCTCCAGGCTACCCTCTGTATTCGATGTTAGGACACTTGATTTCTTATATCCCCTTTGGGTCTGTGGCCGCTCGGGTGAACTTTATGTCAGCCCTTTTTCAGATCGGTGCGGGGTTTTTATTATTTCTTTTGTTTCGTCGATGGATGAGAAATATTTGGGTGTCGTGGTTGGTTGTTGGAATCTTCAGCTTTTCTCCTTTGGTGTGGAGATATGCTGTCGTGGCAGAAGTATTTACCCTTAATAATCTATTTTTATCGGCGTTACTCTATGTTGTTTATCGATTTTATGAAAGGCCAGAAAGAAAATGGGCCCTTTGGTTTGCCGGTGTATTTGGATTGGCCTGTTCTCATCATCACACTATTTTATTTTTTGCTCTTCCCATTTTTTCTATGGTTTGCTTTTTTCATAGAAAATTAGTGTTTGAAACAAGAACCTTTTTTTCAGCTTTAGGGTTATGGGTGGTGGGTTTTTTACCATACCTATATTTGCCCTGGGCATCCAAGCCTATGTATATTTTTAACTGGGGAGAGGCTCATCATTGGGAAGGTTTTAAAACCCATTTTTTAAGAAGTGAATACGGAACTTTTCAGCTCGCATCAGGAAAACAGGATTACTCAAATTTTTTATTCTCTTTGGGACAATATGCTAAAGATACTTTAGATCAGTATCTTGTGGTTGGAGTGGTTCCGATTCTTCTGGCAGTGTTTATTATTTTGAGAGACTGGAAAAGACAATCCAAGTTTGTCAAAACACTTGTCGTATCGGCTACGTTTTATTTAATTGTGTTTCATGTTCTTGCGAATATGGATCTTAGTAATCGTTTATTTTACGATATTCAAAGTCGATTTTGGATGGCCCCCAACATTGTAGCATCACTTCTTATGGGTTATGGAATCTTATACATGACCCGATGGGCTAGCTTTAAAAAACCACAGTTTCCTTGGGCAGCGACTCTTGCTGTTATTTGTGTTGTGGGTATAGGTGTTCAGGTGGCCAAGCATTACCGATTAGAAGATTATTCTGAAAATACTGTTTTTGAAGATGTTGGTCGCTCTATGTTGGACTCCTTACCTGAAAATGCCATTTTATTTATGCGAGGAGATATTTATGTCAATGTTGTCAGATACCTTCAAGACGTAGAGGGGTACAGAACCGATATTTCGGCACTGCCTTTTGATTTGCTTTGGTGGCCTTGGATGAAAAATAATGTGAAAGCGTCTTTGCCAAATGTCTCTTTGCCGGGAGATGTCTACCGCTACACCAAGCGTCGTTATGGGCACTTTCACTTGAAAGATTTGTTTGATGCCAATCAGGGTAAAGATATTTTTATTGGAAAGCTTCGATCTGATGAAATGAAAACCATTTCGTCAGGATACAAACTTTGGAATATTGGCTTTATTAATAAAGTGATTCCTAAAGATCAAAAGTTGGACTTTGATAACTACATTTCAACGGCCAAAGGTTTTGAAGAGTATATTCCTCCTAAAAAGACAGATATTAGAGATAAGTCCTGGGAGGCTTTTGTTTATTATAATTACTGGGACCGTGAGCTAGATCGTGCCCGGCAGGTTTTTGAATATGCCACGAGGAATAACCATAATTTTAAGATGATTTCCTATGGAGCTAATATTATGAAGAAAATCATCGAACATCACCCAGCACCACCAAAGATTGTTTATAAAAATTTGGGAGTGGCCTATCAGTTTATGGGTAAGGTAGATGCCAGGTACAATACTTTAATGGTCAAGGCGTGGAAGCAATATATGGCAAAAAACCCGGCTAAAGATCCGGACCTGCCGAATATTCAACTGCTTGTGGGTGTTTGGGAGAAAAAGTACAAAGAGCTTCTTAATCGTCAGACATCATCTGTGAAAGAAAAGAAGAAAGCTGAGTCATTTTAACTTCTTGTTGAGCTCCGGATTGAAGGTTTTTCCAGGTGACAACACCTCGTGAGATTTCATCATCGCCCAGAATCATAGCGGCTTTGGATTGCATCTTATGAGCCCGTTTCATTCTTTTTGAAAGGTTACCCGAATATCCCATATCCACTGGAAACCCTTGAGCACGTAATTGGTAACAGATTTTCATGGCTTCTTTTTCTGCGGCATCCCCTAGGGGAACAAGCGTGAAGGGAGTTTGTTTTGAGGGAGGCTCTGAGAGTAGGAGAGCCAGTCTCTCAATGCCTCCAGCAAACCCCACACCTGGGGTCTCAGGTCCCCCCATCTGTGCAATCAACTTGTCATAACGGCCACCAGATAGAACGGCATCTTGGGCACCAAGATCTTGTGTTTTAAATTCAAAAACAGTGTGGCAGTAATAGTCGAGTCCTCGAACCAATTGAGGGTTTTCTTGAAAAGGAATCCCCAGTGTGATTAAGCTTTCAAGAATTTTTTCATAAAACATTTTAGATATATCGTTGAGGTGGTCTTTTAATTGGGGAGCGTCACTAATTAACTCTTGGTCCTTAGGGTTTTTTGAATCAAGGACTCTTAATGGGTTCGTATCTAGACGTCGCTGAGAGTCTTCACTCAGCTCCTTACGAACTTTTTCAAGAAAGCCAACAAGAATTTTTTTGTAGCGACTTCGACTGTCATCATCTCCTATAGAATTAATTTCTAAATGAATGTTATTAAGTAATCCTAACTCTTGAAAGAGTGTGTGACCCATGGCAATACATTCAATGTCGGCCAGTGGAGATGCAACACCAATAAGTTCAACACCCAGTTGATGAAATTGTCTTTGACGGCCTTTTTGAGGTCTTTCATAGCGAAACATGGGACCTTGATAAAAAAGTTTCAAGGGGGTTAGGTGTGATAGTCCTTGAGATATAAAAGCCCTGGCAATGGGGGCCGTTCCCTCGGGGCGCAAGGTTATGGACTCTCCTCCACGATCTTCAAAGGTGTACATTTCTTTATTAACGATATCGGACTCTTCACCCAGAGTTCTTTTAAAAACCTGAGAGAATTCAAAAATAGGTGTAGAGATTTCACTGAATCCGTAATGACCAGCAAGGCTCCTGGCGGTGTCTACTATAAATTGGTGTTTTTTGGCATCATCTCCCATTAAGTCGTGGGTGCCTCGAACAGGTTGTAGCTTCACGAGATCTCTGACTCCTTTATTTTTACGAGTGCTCTTTTGGGTATACAGGAGTTCAAAAGCAGTGACAACCCTAGATCGGAGAGGGTAGGCTACAGAGTATCATGAAAAAAATTATAGATATTAGCCCAGAGATCTCTCCACAATTGGCAGTGTGGCCTGGAGACACTCCCTTTTCTCAATCTTTTTTAATGAGTTTTTCCAAAGGAGATCACTTGGATCTCTCAACCATTCAGAGCACGGTTCACCTGGGGGCCCATACAGATGCTCCAAGCCATTATCATGCTGAAGGTGAAACAATGGAGCAGCGCTCTTTGGATTTTTACTTTGGAACTTGTCAGGTGATAGATGTCACCACCCCAAAAGGAGAGAGAATCTCTCCCGAAGACTTCTCTGTGGAGGTGCAAGAAAAGCGTGTCCTTTTTAAAACCAATTCTTTTTTAAGCCCTCATAAGTTCAATGAGGATTTTACATCTTTATCACCAGAGTTGGTGGATTTTTTATCCAGACAAGGAGTATGTCTTGTGGGAATTGATACTCCCTCTGTAGATCCTTTTTCTTCTAAAACCCTTGAAAGCCATAGAGCTATTTATGAGGCCAACATGGCAGTATTAGAAGGTGTGGTTTTGAACGGTGTTCAGGCCGGAGTGTACACCCTTTGTGCATTCCCACTCAAAATTAAAGGTTCTGATGCCTCACCTGTTCGTGCTGTCTTACTATCCTAGTATTTATTCCAAGCAAAACCTAGAGTTTTTTGCACTTGAAGAGGCAGCTCTGGAAGATGGGATCTTGGAATAAAAAATGTTGTGAGCTGGTAAAAATCGTTAAAGATCTTATGTTTTTCTGAGGTTTGTTTAAGATAGTCATAGCCTGAAGACCCGCCAGTTCCAATCTTACTGCCGAGCATTCTTTTGGCCATCAAGGCATGACGGTATCTCCAGGTGGTCATAAGTTCATCTAAGTCTAGAAGAGATCGTAAAATCTCAAATGGAAGTTGTAAGATGGGTTGATCTCGATACAACTGAATCAGTAAAGCAGCATGCACGGACTTATAGGAAAGACGCCATTCACCTTTTTCTTGAGCTTTTTTGAAATCTTCTTCATTGAAAATAATATTGAAAGTGGCACGAGAGTCTTTCAGAATATCAAGGTTGCGTTGTCGGTCTTTATCACTCAAGTTGCTATGAGATTTTATAATATTTTCTTCATTATTAAAAGATTGGTTAACAGCATTTTTGTAGGACTCCCAAAAATCAAAATCTTCGAGATCAAGAAAAGGTGTTCGTTGTAGCCAGAGATTGACCTGTTCAAATAAGCTTGGAGTTTTTTCTGCTGCAAGGACAGATTGGGCAATGTCTTTTGGTAGACTTTTGTCATAGGTGCTGGAATTATATTTAAGCCTTTGTTCTGACTTGAGTCCTAGTTTGTTTTCTAGGAGTCGAAACTGAAAGCTTTGAAACCCAGAAGCTGGAAACAACATATCTCTAAACTCCAGAAAATCTAAAGGCGTCATAGTCTCCATGATCTCTATCTGATCAATCAGTAGGCGAAAGACTTTATTCACTCGTCCCATTCGAGAAACAATGGAAGCCATATCTTTTTCATCGATAAAGTCTTCAGTGAAAAGTGAGTTGATAGAGTCTAACTCGGTGAGAATCTGTTTGAACCAAAGCTCATAAGTTTGATGGACTATGATAAATAGCATTTCATCGTGAGCTGGTTGATTAAACTCCTGGCTACGAAGAGTTTGGGCTGAGAGTATTTGGTCTAATTTTAGATAAGCATCATAATGGACAGGAGGGTATTTGTGGCTCATGGAGCGACCTCTTTCTGTGAGTGACTCAGGGTTTTTATAGTTTTGCAAAAGTCTTCAATATCTTTTTGAGTGGTATCAAAACTTGTCATCAGGCGAGCAGACCAGAGATCAGGATCCCAGATATAAAAAAACCGAGATTTTTTAAGCGCATTGGTCCAGGGTTTTGGGAAACAAATAAACACAGCATTACTTTGAACAGGGTAAAGAACTTTAACTTCTGAAAAATTATCAAGGGATTGCTTTAGCTGTACGGCCATTTTGTGACTGTGTTGGGCAATGTCCTTGTAGAGATCATTCTCCAACCACGTTAGAAACTGAGTCGCAAGAAAACGCGTTTTCGAAGGCAGTTGCATGGTTTGTTTGCGAATGTAACGAAAATTTCTTTTATAAATATCTTCCCAAAAAAGGACCAGTTCAGCACCCATGAGACCATTTTTAGTGCCACCAAAGCTTAGGGCATCCATGGGAAAAGATTTTCTCAGTTCTTTAAAGTTTATTTGCAAAAACTCTGTGGCATTGGGAAGCCGGGCTCCATCCATATGCAGTTTCAAATGATACTTTTTGGCAAAATCACGAAGCTCTTGCATTTCATGGATAGAGTAAACAGTGCCCAACTCTGTGGGCTGAGTGATAGAGAGGCACCCGACTTGGGAGAAGTGCTGGTCTCCAAACCGGATCATATGTTTTTTTAAGGCCTCTACTGTTAGCTTACCTTCTGAATTTGTTTTTACAGGAATCAGTTTAATACCGGCAATGGCCTCTGGTGCTCCACATTCATCTACATTTAAATGCGACATATCTGCCACAAGAGCACTGTTCCAGGTATTGAGAAGGGTTTTTAGAGAGAGAGTATTGGCTGCCGTACCGTTAAAAACAAAAAAGCCCTCTGTGTCATCACCAAACAAATCAGCAAGCTGAGCGTTGAGGCTTTCAGAGAGAGGGTCCACTCCGTAGCTGGCTGTATGAGAGATATTGACATGGGTCAATGATTTCAGAATCTGGGGGTGAATACCAGAGTGATTGTCCGAGGCAAATCCATTTTTGAAGAGCAGAGCACTCATAATTATGACTCACTTTGGCTAAACATATAGTGATAGATAATTTCAGCGGCCAATTTAGCTGTTTGCTCATCTTGGTCAAGGGGAGGAGAGACTTCATAGATTCCCAGTACTTTCACTGAAAAAATGTTACATAACGCTTTGAAGGTGGGAAAAAATTCATTGGGAGTCATTCCCCCGGGCCAACTTTGGGAGCAACCGGGAGCGATGGCCGAGCTAAAAGCATCTATATCGATGCTTAAAAAACAGGGGCGTTTTTTTAAAAAAGAAACTCCTCCCAGTGTTTGAGTGATTTGGTCAATCCATGGGGCGGGGTGAGACCTAAGGGACTCCATGCTTAAGGCCTGTCCCCCTTTGTCTTTCAGCCATTGAAAGTGGGTCTTAGAGTTGCAATAGGGCTGAAGGCCAACTTCGAGAAAATCAAATTTTGTATGATACTTTTCTAGCAATCTAAAAAAAGGAGTGCCACTAGTAATTATTCTTCCTTCTTTGAGGGGGCGTACATCGAGGTGGGCATCAAAATTAATCACAACAGGTTTTAAGGGACTTTCTTTGAGAGAGTTCTCTAAAAAGGCCTCACCGTCAGGAAACCCATAGTCATGTCCCCCTCCCAACCCAATCCATCGAGCTGATTTTGATTGGTTGAGAGTTTCCAGAGCTTTTTTTGAGGCCCATCTGTGGCGCTGCTCCAGGGTGTGACCTGTGGTATTCAGATTTCCTACATCAATCATTTGAAAGGTATTACTATCGAAGTCTCCAAAGGGGGGAGGAGTCATTCGGTAGAGGCGGTTACGAATAGCATCAGGTCCCTCTGCAGCCCCAGTTCGACCACCGTTGTGGAAGATGCCCTCGTCATCAGGAAAGCCAGCAATAAAAAAAGAGGTTTTAGAGAGATGCTCTTCTTGAGCTTGAGTTTTTACCCAGTCACCAAGCCTGGGATCATCAGGATCTCTTTTGCTGAAGAAAAGACTTTTATTTGCAGGGAGAAAGGGGTTCATTTTTGGGAGTTATCTTCTAAAAAGCGCGTCGGAGAATCAGGGTGCGTTCCACTTCGCCCGTATTGGGGTCAATCAAATCGATAGCGAGCGTGGAGTTGGTGACCTCCAAGCGTCCAGCATTGATACTTGTATCATCGTTGATAAGGATGGACCACTTTTCTTGGGCATTGGGGGCCACAGAGTACTGGTAAGATTTTATTGGCAAGTACCTTGAGGGCCTATTGCTTGTCACAGCCACTTCATTTTTGGGTTCATAAATATTAAATTTATTGAAGTCTACAAATTCAAAGAGGGTGTTGGAGTCAGACCTCCAAATTCCCAGCATTTTAGCGAGCCCTACAAAATGCACAGCGGAAAAAAATAAGACTTCTTGTGATCGGTCGATATAACCGGAACCCATAAGGGCATCACCAGAGTCTAGACGAGCGAGATCTTGTCGAACAAAACGATCTTTAGGAGACAGTTTAAGGATCTCCTGGCTTGAAAAATCTTTAAAATAGTATTGTCCTGAGGACTTGTAAAACAAACCCTCAAACGTTGTTTCCTCCACCGAAAAGGCCAGTGGGCTGAAGAGTGCGGCAATAAGTAAAGCATATAAAAAATTCATGGAATGTAGGTTGTAAGGGAGTAGAATGGGGGAATCAAGGGAAGAAAAAGACACGCAGCAATGGATGCATCAGATCAAAAATGATCTTTGTTGAGGGAAACATGAGTTTACAAGTGATGAATTGGCAACAGTCCCCAACAGGCAGTAAGATGAGAACATGAGCCATATCCGGGAAGTGACACTTTTAAAGGGCCCTGTATTATCTGTCTATGATGATATCACGAACTTGCAGCATGTGCATGATCAGATGGCGGGAAAAATAGATGTGGAGCTGCTTTCTGAACCTTCTCAGAATCTTGAAAAAGGGCATGATTTTCATTTTTTAATGACCCGCTTTGGTCTGAGCCAGGAAGTGCATATTCAGGTCGAAGAGGCTTCTAAGGGCCATAGACTCAGGTACCGTCAGACTCAAGGTTTGTTTTTAAGTTGGACTCACGTGATGGAGTTCGAGGCTCATGATGCCGACTACACCAAGGTCACTGATATCATTGATTACCAGGTGCCTTTTGGTTTTTTGGGACATTTACTGGATGACTTGATCATTCGCAGGGATATTCAAGAAATTCTCAAAGCCCGTGCTCAGTTTTTAAAAAGTCAATTTGAGCACGGGGGAATAAAAAAAAGTATTAATTGCTAAAGTTGGCTTGAGCAAACTCCCAGTGGATCAGGTTCCAGAAGGCCTCGATATACTTGGGGCGGGCGTTTCTGTAGTCAATATAGTAAGCATGTTCCCATACATCACAAGTCAGAAGCGGAGTCAGGTGAGTTTGGGTCAATGGTGTTTCTGCATTTCCTGTTGTTTCTACAACGAGGCTCCCAGAGCTATCTTTACAAAGCCAAGCCCAACCTGAGCCAAATTGCCCAGCAGCAGCAGCACTGAATTTTTCTTTGAACTGGGCAAAGGATCCAAAGGTCTTAGTAAGAGCCTCAGCCAGGGGGCCTGTGGGTTCACCACCGCCATTAGGGCTCATGCTGTTCCAGTAAAAAGTGTGATTCCAGACCTGAGCCGCATTATTAAAAATTCCACCAGAGGATTTTTTAACAATATCTTCCAGGCTAGAGTTTTCAAATTCAGTACCGGAAATAGCTGCGTTCAGTTTATCCACATAACCTTTATGGTGCTTTCCATAGTGAAACTCCAGTGTCTCCGGAGAGATATGAGGAGCAAGGGCATCGTTGGAATAGGGTAAATCAGGTAAAGTAATAGCCATGGGTATTCTCCTTTGAATCCGATTCAATAACGGCCACTATCTTATAAAGAAGGTTGGGGTCTGTCCAACCCCAATCTATGTCTTTAGAGGGGCGTGTTATTAAGTGAGAATGCCATTTTCTTTGAGAACATTTTGAAGGCTTTGGAGGTGTGTGAGTGGGTGGAGCCCCATATTTTCAATGAGTAGGGTTTTTAAAGCCTCTTTGGGAGCCATTCCATAAAAGCTAACCAGCCGGTCATAGGAGTTCGCCGTGGAGGCCAATAAGCTTAAAGGGTCTAAATCTTGCTCTAAGGCTCCTTTGGGGAATCCACTTCCATCAATGAACTCCTCATGTTGAAGAATAATGTTGATCACTGACGGGTCGTAAAAGCCTAAGTCTTTCACTCGAGAGGCTCCATTGTAAGGGTGTAACTCGTAGAGGGCCGTCTCTTCTGTGGTCATATCGGTTATTTTTTTGGTGAATGGCGCGGGAGCGTGCTGATGCTCAATGTCATGGATCAAACAGCCCATCACTAAAAGATTCATGGGAATTTGCTCAGATAGACCCAGTTGTGTGGCCAAGCCCGTAGCGATCGTGGCCACTGTCACTCCATGGTGGGAGATAGATTGATCTTGGTTGGGAATACTCAACAGGCTTTCCAGGGCTTTTTTTTCGTTCTCTATAAATTGGGCCAATTTTTGTGAACCTTCTTTGGCTACGTAATAAAAGGCCTGGCTTTCAGGATCCTCCATAATATCTTCGGCAGCGGCCTGTTGCACTCCTTGGATGATTTGAGCTCTGGTTTTGATAGGACGTTCTGGAGTATTGCTATAGGCCATTTCAATATTTTGAGCCATGTATTTGCGGTAGTCTGACTCCTCCTCAGCTTTGATGTACATTTTGCGAAGTTTTTTTTCTTTTAATCTTTTTAAGCGGCTGCCTTCAAAGGAGTCTCCTTTACGTAGGTAAAGAATATGCTTGCCGGCCACCTTGACATAGGTATCAAATTCTATTTTGAGGTCACCACGGAGTGTGCTAACTCGAATTGAAACAAAATCTTTTGCGTCCATCAGTCCTGTCCATTAAAGTTTTATTATGGATGAAATTATTAAAGAGTTCAAATCAGAGAGTCATGAGTTGGTCCAGCATATGTTGGCTATTTTGGAAGAGGCCGAAGAGGACTTTACTAAAGTACAGTCTCTTGATACCTACGGTCAGTTGGTTGATAGGATTATGGGAGGGGCCAAAACAATTGCCATTTCTGATCCTCAACTAACAACCATGGAGGCTATTGGCAAATACTCGGAGTTATGTAAGGCCATTGGCTATAAGGGCTCGCAAATTACTGATAATGAACAACTTTATAATGTCACTGTGGGTGTGTTATTGGATGGGACAGAGGTCTTAGATGAAATGATTAATAGCTTGAGAGGTGGTAGTGAGAAGTCTGTGGATGATTTTATGACAGGGCATTTTCTTGAGCGTTTAACTTGGTTGGCCAATCAGTTTGGGGATGAGTATCGAGCTTCGGTGGATATAGAAAAAAAAGACACGAATCAAACAATGATTGGATCCCAGTCTGAAGTGGATGCTCTGATTGCTCACTTCTCTGGAAAATAAACAGGATCTGTATAAGCCATTAGATGATTCAGAGTTTGATCTTTGAGTTCCTTTAAATTGGGTCGTTTTGGGCTCCAGTTTTTTAAGAACGGAATCATTTCTGTCAGTTTTTGATTTTGAATCACTATTAAAGCATTTCGTTTCAAACCATGTCCACCGGCCCTGGTCAGGGGAGTTTGCTTAAAGCTCCTAACGAGGTTTTTATTGGAGCTGCTTAAAATCCATTGTAATTCCTGAATCAAAGATGTCTTGTTTGGCTTGGGGTTTTTTAAAGAGTTTTTTCCAA
>JAUILT010000093.1 GCA_030432925.1 Bdellovibrionia bacterium
GGGCCTGGCTTAACCAATAAAACCCTACCTTGGTAGGTTGACCTTCGAGGTCCAATTCCTGGTTAAGTCAGGCGATGCCTGCTTTCATACATTGTCTGCTACATCTGAATAGTGAGGGGTGTTTTGGTTCAACTGACTAGAAAATGCCACTACGTAATAGCTATCTTGGCTATCATTTAGAACAAACTCACATTCGCCTACATTTTTGTTCATGAAAACACTCAGCGGATCTTTGGTGTACTGACCAAATGGCTCACACTCCGTATATCCCAAATTTTCATAAAACTTCAAAGCTGATTTTTGGTGCACTCCTGTTTCCAGATAAATATTTGTAATGTCCTTTTTTAAGGTTTCCATTTCAAGAACTGACAGTATGCACTCGGCCACACCAGTGCCTCGAAAGTCTTTAGTGACAAAGAACCTTTTAAGTTCGGCGTAGTCATTGACCAATTTTGCTGCACCAATTGCCACCAATACATCATCACTATATGCACCTAGAAGAAGACACTCTGGGTGATTCAAGTCGCTATGGGACTCCAGATGGTTGCTCTCTGTGAGACATTTTCATCATGCGAACTGACTCTCTTAATGTTGAACATACTGTTTGAAATAAGATTTCTCATATTCAATTTATCCAAGCACTGACTTTTTCTTATGGTGCTCAAGTACCTGAAAGCCGAAGTACATTAAAATCGTAGCTGTATGAAAAAGCAGGAGGAAATCTTGAGGGCCAAAGAAATTCGAGAAAATTGTATAAGCAAAAATTTGAATGAAAGCTATTACTAGAAATCCAATCTCTCCGTAGCGCTTCCCATTCCATAGTCCGAAGGCTGTGACTGAATCTACCACTAAGAGAAAAATAATCCACGACTTCCAAACGCCGTCCATTGATGAAAAGCTCAAGCGTAAATCAAACACATCTAATAGGTGAAGAGCTGCACCCAATGAGTAAAATATGGAAAGAAGGCGTAGATAAACTTTCAATTATTTTAACTCGCAAGATACTGTCAACACCGGGTCGAAATCAGTATCAGGATCTTCAATAAATGTGTTGGAGCTTAAGAATTTAGCGTCAATATCACCAACAATGGCAAGTCTCGCAGCAGTTTCCCCATCAGGTCTTGTTATTGTGGCAACAGCTTGAAAAACCTTACCGGACTCAAGGTTTAATGTCCCAGTCATAATAGAGACCTTGCCCCATTCTTCTCCGGCATCATCGACGAATGAAAGCATGTAAGGATCTTCATGTTCTTGAGAAACTATAGTGAAAGTCCCGGTTTGCGCAGTTCTTATTTGATACTTTCCATCATCATCGAACCATGTTTGAGCTTTATGGGCATAACAGGTTCTATCGGCAGCAGACGCGCCAAGACTAACAAATGTAAGTATAGTAAATAGTAAAACTCTCATATATCCCCCCAAATCCTAGTTTTGTGGCACCTTAACTCCAACTCAACCAGTTGTCCACAGGTGGAGAAACTGAAAGTCCAGATTTCTGAACACTTCTGTTCAACGATTTAGTTCCATTTCCTGAACGGTTTGAGAGAGCAAAATCCCGTATCCTGAACTCATTTTTATTTTCTTAAAGAATTTCAACTCTCTACAAGACACCTCGGTTTTGGCACGAATCGACTGATTTTTTGCATCTTTAAAAGGGTGAAGGCGGTGAACTCCATCGCCAACAAGGGAGGGTGCAAAATGTATTTAAACAAATGTCCAAGATGCGGCGATATGGCCTTTGAACATCTCGGCAGCCATTCACACTATATCAACTGCAACTACTCACCTGATATTGACGACTGCAAAGACTGGCGAAAGCTCGAATTTAAAAAGGGATGCGCGAACCCATTTTTAAATCTCGAAACTCAGTTCTACTCCACTTTTATCCCGGGCTTCAACACTGGGGGAATCCTATGATTCTCAACTGCTACGATTTTTACCTATGGAGCATAGGCGAGATCAAACAAAAATCTTTCTTAAAAACCTTAATGGGAAAAGTAAACACGTACTAAGGTTTTAAGCGTTGTTTTAGTTTACCCAGAAACTTCTGTTGTAAAGTCAGGTCTCGCTTTTCTTTGGACGTCAGCTCTTTAAGTCTCCCCTTTTCCCTAAGACCCTCAGTATAACGAATCAACTCTAGCCACCACTCAGGATCTCGCATTTGATGCTCCCTAAGACTTAAACTAAAGATGGCCACTTCTTTTTGAAATTCAGTAAGACTTTTATCATTTAAGATTTCCTGCTTAGCTCCTTCAAAAAACTTAGAAATATAATCCTCTTTTTCATCGTCACCCATAAGACCTCCATTGGTTTAGGGTGTGATGGATTCGCTCGACAAGAAGAGTGAGTCAAGCGATCAATTAGCTGATTTTAGAGGAAAATGCCCTTGAGGACAGGGTTTTTCGCTTCCTGAATAGGCATCAAAACACTCGCCTTTTTCATTGGCAATCGCATGAAATTGAAGGTGGCGTCCGTTGTCCATGAAAGTCCCGTGTTTAGGAAAGAAATGACTTGGCTCTCTTAACTTCCGAGGCTCTTCTAGATCACCAATACCTGCTACATAGATGCGTTGGCCAGTTTTTAGAATTTTACCTATTTTACGAAGTCTTTCATTGCAATTCGATTCACCTATACGATTTGTTTGCACTACAGGAAGAACTGTCTTCTTCTCATCCAAAACAAAGAGGGTAAACCCATAAGAGACAATATCATCAGTCTGCAAATTTTCACACTCCATTGAAACTCTGTCAGGTGTCACAAGAAGTTCGTATTGTCCCCCATCACGCTTTGCAATTTTATAAGAAGATGTTGCACATCCCGACAGGAAGATAGCTAACATCAATAATTTATTTGCTCTTAAGGATTTTATAATGCTTTTGATAACTTTCAAGGGCTTTCCTTTTCCATTCGGTTTTACTTTTTAATAGTCCTTTGTATTCTAAGATTAGTTCAGTATGTGTGGGTGTCCGCTTTAGTTTGCTTTTCGCTGTTGCCCGCTTTCTAAAAAGCCACCTGACTCCCATTGGAATAGATATAGCGGGATCTTTTAAATCTTTTTGCCTAATATCTTTAAAAGTGAATTGTTTGGATTCCCCTTTAGGGTTTTGAAGAAGCTTTAAAGTTGCTTTGGTAATTTGCATAACACCTAATGCGATTTTTCTATTTTCTTTTGGATCTGCTCTGAATCCAGATTCGCTTCCCATAAGAGCTTTAACCACATCAGGGTCAAGAGGAGGCTTAGCATCGAATTTTTTATTGAAGTAGTCTGTCCAAACAGCTATCAAGTCGTCATATTTATCAGCTTTTTCTTTATAGTCCTTTTTCAACTTACCTGGGGTCGGATAGGCTATGTTTTTACGGTCATACCTTTTGAATGTTTCTTTAATTTGCTTAACATCAAGATAGGTGTCTGGAAGACGACGTGTATGTCTGTCAACGACCGTGATTCCTGTTGGGTTCTTCTTGCTTACAGGCACACGACGAGGGTGCTCTCTAACGATTGTTGTTTTCGATTTCTTTTTTCTTTTGGGTTTGGTTTTTCTCTTTTTCACTTCTGAACTAGATCCTCATACTTTTCATTTAGTCTATATTTACGGCTCTTTTTGGCGGGATCTACGATAGAAATAAATCCTAACTCAATCCACTTCTGGCAGAGAAGACGAGCTGTCCTTGGTTTCAAACTAAATAATTTGGCGACGTCTCGTGCTGTGATAATTTCATTTTTTTGAAAGAGATTGAGGGCTCTTCTTTGACGAGCATCCAGTTTTCGCAACAATGATTGAGTACCCTTTTTTATATCTCTTTGTGACTTAGCTGCATTAAATACATTTTCAAAAGCTTCTGCGACCCCTAAGCAAAAATATTCAACCCACATCGAAATATCAGCTTCAGCACGGCCCATGTAGTAATTGTGGGATGGGCCTATCGCGAGAGCCCTGTAATAACCTGCTAGATTGCGTCCATAATATTCTTCGAGAGAGTAGAACCCATTGAGATCGTATCCGCCAACATAAAGGATTAATGTAGTCAAAAGTCGAGCCGTCCTTCCATTACCATCAAAATAAGGATGAATCGTAGCAAGCTGATAATGTGTGACACCAGCTCTTATGGGACATGGAAGTTCTTTTTTTGTGGCTTCAATCCAAGCAACCAACTCGTCCATTAACTTAGGAACATCCTTTGCTTCGGGAGGGAGATACACAATTCCACCGGACTGACTATCGCGAATGACATTTTGCCCGTCTCGGTAAGGAGTTGGCTTTATCCCGGTCCTTTTTCTAGACATGACTAAAGCGTGTAAGCGTTGAACATGAGTTTCAGTAATTTTAAGGTCAGGTTTTACCCAAGATTCAATTGTATCTAAGGCGTTGTAGTATCCTAAGACTTCTTGTTCATCCCGCTCTCGGCCAGGAAAGTGTTGGTTGTTTTTTACGACTTCTTTAGCCTCTTTAAGGGTTAAACGATTACCTTCAATCATAGTAGAATAGTGTGTTGAAAGAAGTTTGGCGGTTTCTTGCAACCTCCTTCTTGCTGCGACATTTAAGGGTAGGTCCAATAAGTGCTGTTTAACGGCTTCGATCCGCATTAGGGCTTGAGCTGTCGTTGGCGTTATTTGAAAAATGGGTTTAAACATTGCCGTTATTATTCCGTTAAAATGCCGATAAGTCAAGGCCTTGAGATTTCAAAGAAGGGTTTCCTTCTCTTCCCAATTTAACCATTTTTGTGGTTCTCCAGGCTTTTGGAGAACCATAGGGATAATTTGAATTTTGAGGTCTTAGGTGGAGAGAATTACAAAGATCTGGGGTATATGAGAGGCGACCCTCTTGAAAAACAGATTGAACAATTGGTTCGAAAACTCAAAAAACTCGGTGTTGATATCAGACACGAAAACCATCAAATGATTACATCAACCAGAAAAGTAAAAGTAGACGACACAGGTATAGTGCTCACCTAAAAACTTAAAAGTGCGACAGATACATGCTCGCAAAGCGGCTTAACAGCCGCTAATGGATTGGTCCGCGTTTTTTACGAAGATACTTACTAAGCAACTGGAAGAGCTGATTGCGTTCAATAAAATTCAAGGACGCCAAACTCTCTTTCAATGTTTAAGTGGAGGTCCCATTCATCATCGCTTGATGGTGACTCGCTTCAAAAGAGACTTGAGGCAAAGTGGCCTTCGCGCCATCCGGCTTTATGATCTGAGGCATACAGCTGCGACACTGATGCTACTTAACGGTGTCGATGTGAAGTCCTTGCAAAACATTCTCGGGCACTCTGAGATTGAAATGACCATGGCGTACACGCATCTTTTGGGAACTCGGATCAAACAAGTTGCAAAGATGCACTCGATCTCGCCTTCCAAAAAGGCGAGTCTTAAGGTGGTTTCGTGATTCTGAGAAACTGGTGGTGTGTCAAACGTGTGTCGTTTTTAAAAAAGTTTGGGTGACTAAGAATTTTTAGCTTTTTTAACCACCCGATTTCACTAAGAAAAGAATGGTAGGGGCTGCAAGACTCGAACTTGCGATCCTCCGGTTATGAGCCGGATGCTTTAACCAACTAAGCTAAGCCCCCTCGTGGAAATTCTCTGTTAAATTATTCGATCCCGAGAGGGTTTTCAATCCTTGATCTCCAACACAAATATTTGTGCGAAGCAACAAAAAATTGTAACAAAGATAACGACACATCAACCCGGTTTGAGTTTTCTGAACCTGCATAAGAAAACTACCAGAAAAATGAAGAAGAACTGTGTAAATTGGGTTCATTCACCTATGTACTAACAATGTCCCTCTTCTTACTCAGCTGTTCCACCTGTAGGGTCAGGGGCACCATCCATAAAGCCTTTCAGCTTATTGGAGCGGCTGGGGTGACGCAACTTTCGAAGCGCTTTTGCTTCAATCTGACGAATCCGTTCTCTAGTCACGTTGAAGTCTTGGCCCACCTCTTCAAGAGTGTGATCACTTTCTTCGCCAATCCCAAAGCGCATACGCAGAACCTTCTCCTCTCTCGCTGTCAAAGTGGAAAGAACACGTCGGGTTTGTTCTGCCAAGTTCAAATTCACAATGGCCTCAGAAGGGTTGATCACTTTTTTGTCTTCAATAAAGTCTCCAAGGTGGGAATCCTCCTCTTCACCAACAGGCGTTTCAAGAGATATCGGCTCTTTGGCAATCTTCAAAACTTTTCGAACCTTATCCACAGGCATATCCATTTTTTCAGCGATTTCTTCAGGGATTGGTTCGCGGCCGAGTTCCTGAACCAAGTATCTGCTTGTTCGAACTAGCTTGTTAATAGTTTCGATCATATGCACAGGAATTCGAATTGTTCGAGCCTGATCCGCAATAGCTCTTGTAATGGCTTGGCGAATCCACCAAGTGGCATAGGTGGAAAACTTATATCCCCTTCGATATTCAAACTTATCCACAGCCTTCATCAAACCAATATTGCCCTCTTGAATCAGATCTAGAAACTGTAATCCTCGATTGGTATACTTCTTGGCAATGGAGACAACCAGTCGAAGGTTTGCCTCTACAAGCTCAGACTTGGCTTTGTCGGCCTCACGCTCTCCTTTCCAAATATCCGTATAAGTATCACGAATCCACTCAAAGCTCATTTCAGACTCTTTTGTCAATCGAGAGAGGCGTGTATCGGCATTCACTGCCTGTATGTAATAACTACGGAACTGATTAAAACTCAACCCCGTCTCACGAGTCATACGAGCGGCCTCCTGATCATTGCTCTCAATCAGTTTATTCAACTCTATGAGCTCTAGCACGTCCTTCTTGAATGTACGTTTAGTGGCTTCACGAATCCGCTTGCGTAGTTCTGTCATTCGACCCACCAAGTTTTTGAACTTGATGACAATGCGGTTGATCGTCTTTCTATTGAAGTTGATAGTTTCAAATTTACCCATTAATTCTTCATTTAACTTCACCAACTCCATGTGAGCCTTATTGGACTCAGGAGAACGCCTTTCAGAATCCCTTAAAACCTGAAACTGCTTTGTAGCTCTTTTACGATAAGCCCTCACATGACCAATCAACTCATGAATTTTCTCGATATACTCCTGCTCATCGTACTGGGTCTCTTCATCTTCCAGGCCGCGAAAAATAGCTTTTACTTTGAGGCGCCCTTGATCCAGCCGTTCACCCAATTGGATGATCTCAGTGGTACCAATAGGTGACATCAAAATAGCTTTGACAATCTCACGCTCCCCATCCTCAATCCGGCGAGCGATCTCTACCTCCCCTTCTCGAGTCAGTAGAGAAACTGATCCCATTTTTCTCAGGTACAGCCTTACAGGGTCATTGCTCTTGGTATCTTCAACAACTTCTTTTTCTTCTTCATCCTCAGAGTCACTTGGATCCCCAAGAAAAAAAGCATCACTGACGTCATCGTCTTTATTATTTTCTGACGACTCTGTAAACTCTACACCAGCGACTTCCAAGGCCTGCATAAACTGGTCCAACACCTCAGCAGCTACGATTTCAGTGGGAAGTAACTCATTGATCTCTTCGATGCTCAAAGACTCTTTCTCTTTGGCCATCGCGATAAACCGCTGAATTTCCTCTTTAATCAAGGCCTTCTGCTCATCCAAGGAGAGTTCTTTAGGTGTTTTTTCATCAGCATTTTTGCCTTTATTTGTACTCATACAATTGCTCCATCACGTCCCTTTCAGGACTTTTTATCTTTATCCAGTGAATGTCTATCACGGTGGATATTCATAATTTGTTCCAATTCTTCAGGAGAGCTGAAACCCTGTTCATTTTGTAGCCTCTGGGCAAGTTCCCGTCGTTTTTGCCGTAAACGGTCAGTTTTCAGCCGCTTTACGCAGTCGTTAATCAACTTTTTTGCCCCTTCAAGATCCAACTCCGACAGTGGCTTTACAAGGTGTCGAGCTACATGCTCATGTGGTTCCACAATCGTCTGGAGATAAGCTGTTAAATTATCAAATTTGCCCGGCTCCTGTCCATAACGTTCTGCAATGGTTTCGAGCACTTTGCGGGCATTCGGCGTAATCATATACTCTGCAGCCTTACTTTCTATGACCCAATCCAAGGCCTTTTGGTTTAATAGAGCCGCATTAATTAACTCAACTTCCACTTTAGAAGCTTTGCCAATGTCAATAGTGGATTCCACCCATTGCTGAGGCACATCTCTAGGCTCTTGAAATATATCGGCTTTTTGTGGACTGGCCTTGAGTCTAGACGCCTCAGGTTGAGACTCTCTAGACTGCCTAAGGGCCTTCCAAACAAATTTAGAGTCCAAACTGAGCTGCCGGGCCACACTTTCTACATAAAGGTCTAATAAGAGGCGATCTTCGACAGAGAGCAGCACTGGCGCCAAGCGTTCCACGAGTTGCACCTTTTCAGAGGCAGCCCCCGTATAGCCTTCACGAAGTCGACGAAATACCTGTTCAAACAGATCTGGCGCCTGAGCCAGCTGCTTTCTAAGAGCCGCGGGTCCGTGAGCTTTGAGGAACTCATCTGGATCTTTGCCCTCAGGCAAAATCAGCCCCTTGGGATAACACCCTGCCTTCAGCAATATTTCAAGGCTTCGGGAGGCCGCATTCTGTCCGGCCTCATCGCCATCAAAAAGAACAAACACATTTTTACTGTAACGTTTAAGAAGACGGGCATGCTTATCTGTCATAGCTGTACCCAAAGTAGCCACCACACAGCGAATACCCGCCTGAAACAGGGCCAAGTAGTCTGTATAACCCTCCACAACGACAGCGTGGTCTTCTGAGCGAATATAACGAGCCGATTCATTCAGGCCATAAAATAACGAACCTTTCTGAAAAACTTCTGAGTCCGGAGAGTTGAGGTATTTGGGCTTATCGCTTTGGTCAATAACCCGACCGCCCAACCCCACAAACTCCTCTTTGTGAGAAACAATAGGAAAAATCAAACGGTTCCTAAAGGTGTCAAAGTGCCCATCACCAGCTTTTCGCAACTTTAAAAGTCCTACCTCCTCCGCTATCCGTGCGGGAATTTTTTGCTGCTGCAAAAACTCACGCAAGCCCTCCCACTCATTCGCAGCATAGCCAATCAAAAACTTATCGATGATTTCTTGAGAAAACCCTCTCGAAGCAACATATTGAGCCGCGGGATGAGAACTCGGCAACTTTTTTAAATTCTCAGAGTAGAATCGAGCCGACAAGTGATTAGCTCTAATAAGCAGGCGCTTTTTTTCTTTATGCTCACTGGTCTCAGAAGCACCTTTTTGGTCTTTCGGGATGGGAATGCCAGCTTTGTTTGCCAGATATTCCACAGCTTCCGGAAAACTTAAACCTCGCATATCCCTAAGATAATGAAAAATATTTCCCTGCTTTTTACAGCCAAAGCAGTGATACACCTGCTTGGAAGCGCTCACTGAAAAACTGGGGGTTTTTTCATTATGATCGGGAAAGGGACACCTCCCCATCTGCTGAGAGCCGCCCTTCAATTGAGTGTCCTGACCAATGATTTCAACAATATCATTGGCCTCTCGGACCTTATCAATAAAGTCGGCAGAAAAACTCATTTGGTTTTTGACTCCCCCACCCGAAAGTGAATTTTAAATACTCTTTCAGCTCAACTTGGCCTTCACCAGCTGACTGATCATTTTGCCATCAGCAGCTCCAGCAGTTTTAACCTGTACCTCTTTCATCACTGCCCCCATGTCTTTCATGGACGTGGCATTTAAAGCGGCCACCACTTCGTTGACAATGCCTGACACTTGCTCCTCAGACATCTGCTCGGGCAAATACTCCTCGATAACAGAAAGTTCAAACTTTTCTTTGTCAACAAGGTCCTGACGTCCAGCCTTTTCATACTGTTCAATGGAGTCTTTTCTCTGCTTGGCTGACTTTTTGATCACACCCATGATGTCTTCATCGGTGATCTCATTCGGCCGTAGGTCAATTTCTTTATTTTTAATTGCGGACTGAAGAAAACGAATAGCCGAAAGCCGATCCGCCTCTTTGTTTTTCATGGCCGCTTTGACGTCATCCATAATTCTGGATTTCAATTCGCTCATGAAATGAGCCTCCTAATAACGAGTTCTATACTGATCTGGTTTGAATTATTAATTCTGTGAGCCACAACCACCGAGGGCTTTATAAAAAAACCCTCCAGAAAATGTAATCAATGATTAAGATCCAAATTTTCTTTGCTTCTTAACCAGTCTCTTACGGGCAGCGATGGATTTTTTCTTTTTGCGGATGCTCGGCTTTTCGTAATGCTCTCTCTTTTTAACTTCAGAAAGAATTCCGGATTTTTCGCAGGCTTTCTTGAAACGACGAAATGCTTGTTCAAAGGCTTCGTTATCTCTGACTTTTACTTGTGCCATTGGGTATCACCTGCCTTTCCACTATGGCTGGAATAGGGTTGACTGAAAAATAAGCTTAGGGTGTAACACAGGCTCAAGGACATTGACAACTATCCAATCTCCTTATCTTGGAAGAATTAATGACCAGGAGCCAGCCTGCAAGTGCCTGAATATACTTTAAAATCCCATGACTACTGGATGCAACAGGCCCTTCTTCTTGCAAAACAGGCCGCAACCGCTGATGAAGTGCCCGTAGGGGCCATTGTCGTCAAGAACGGAGTCGTCATTGGCAAAGGGCGAAACCGCAAAGAGGAGAGCCAGCTCGCCACACGCCATGCTGAAATCGAAGCCATTGAAAGTGCCTCTCGCAACCTTGGCACCTGGAGGTTAGTGGACTGCGATCTTTATGTAACTCTTGAGCCTTGCCCCATGTGCGCTGGCGCCATTTTGCAAAGCAGGATCCGGCACTTGTATTTTGGCGCCGACGACCCCAAGGGCGGTGCCGTGACCTCGCTCTATCAACTTTTGGGTGACAGCCGCTGGAATCACTCCACTGGAGTGACAAAAAACCTACTTCAAGATTCATGCTCAAAAATTCTTTCATCGTTTTTTCGTCAAAAGCGCCAGAAAAGCCAAATGGACTGAAGGGCCTCACCTCTTTTATAGATGTTTCTGATTGAGACTTTTACCCATCTGGTTTGGATTTTCCAAATTTTTGTCTGAAGCCTTGTCAGTGAGCAGTTTATCAAAATTTACAGCTACAAATGTCACACCGGATTGGCCTTGAGATTGCAATTTCTCATTAGAGTGCTTTAGAGCATAAAAGAGGAGCTTTACTTATGAAATATATCACTTTTATTTCAACAGCCGTTCTGATGTTTACAGGGTGTTCCAATAACCTCGGAACCTCCAAAGGAGCAACGACCACCACCTCGCTCGCATGCAATGGCCGTGACTGTAAAGAGACTGCCGTCATGCTAAAAGATCAATTCGAACGAGCCAACGTCCTTATTAACACAACTACTGAAGCTGATGAGCTTAACTTTTGGTGGCGAAAAATTATTAATGATCGTGGCTTGGTTATTTCTGGACAGGCTGGCAAAAACGTAGATGTACGCATTTTCAACGAACCTATTGTCGGCCCAGGCTCAGATGATGGATCCGCCTTGTACTTTTATGGCCGCCAA
>JAUILT010000166.1 GCA_030432925.1 Bdellovibrionia bacterium
GTTTTTTACTCAAGCCAAACAAGGTGTTCAGAGGTTGAAGGAGCGTCATAAAAACCGAAGGGCTATTAGAGATATTTTAGCAAGAACATTATTTTTGATGGGGCGTATGGTCCCTATCGAGCGCCTCGCCAAAGTGGATTCTTTGGAGTATTTAGCAACGTTACAACAGTTTCAGATTTATTTATTAGAAGCTACAGAGCTTAACAGTAAAAAGTGGTCTCCTCAGGCTGCGGAAGAAATACACAACGCCTACGAGAATATTTGGGACTTGGTAAAAAGAGTTCCGCCTTCGCAGAGTGACGATCCGGAGTTCAAGGGTCAGAAGAAAAGGCAATTGCGATTCAAAATTATTTCAGAAGCCTTGGCAAACTTGAAGATGTTGAAAGCGGATTTTCGACCAGGCCTAAAAAACAACCTGTTTGTTGATGACCTCAGGCAGTCCTTGGATCAAAAAGAAAGAGTGTTTCAGCAGTATCTGGCAGAGTATGCCATTGAAACCCCTCTTTCCCTTCAAGCAGAGAAAAACCAGGGGCTGAAGAGGCAGGGAAAAACTAGCGGTGAAACTCCTCTGGAGGTCAAGGCTCGGAAAAGGATGAAACTTCCAGAAAAACAGGGCTCGGAGCAAAAATAATGGATATGTCAAAAAGAGTTTATATAGGAATAGCACATCTGCTTGAGGGAGCAAAACTCATTGCCTCTGAAAAATCCATTCGCAAGTGGGCCATCGTTCCATTTATGATAGATATATTGTTGGTAATCAGTGGCATTGGCTTTGGTCTGGCTTCCATTTCCGGCTGGGTCACATCGGCATTGGCATTCGTGGGGCTGACTGGTGGCGGTTTTTTCGCTTCACTGCTTTTTTATTTGTTTTCGGCAGTGCTGTGGGTGGGGTATCTGATTGTGGTGATTTACGGCACATTTCTGGTGGCAACAGTTGTAGCGGCTCCATTCAACTCACTGTTGGCTGAAAGAACACTCATGCATTTGGGAGTGATTGAAGAAAAGCCCTTTCGGCTGGGGGCTTGGATTTCCACTTCATTGAAGCTTTTGATGATTGGCCTGATAAAATCAATGATTTTTGCCTTCGTGGGAATTTTCATATTTATTGCCTCTTTTATACCTATTTTGAACATTGCCAGCTCCTATGTGGCCTTGCTGATCATGTCTTTTGACAGTATGGATTACTCTTTTGAAGTCCGTGAGTTTGGTTTGAGAAAAAGGTTTCATTACTTTCAGTCTAGGTTTCCAGAGTTTACGGGCATGGCTGGGAGCCTGGCCTTGACGATCGTTGTTCCCGGACTCACATTGTTGGTTCTTCCGTGCAGCGTGGTTGGAGCTGCGATTGTTATGAAGAACCAATCAGATTAGGAGATTATTTTGGTACAGGATCAGATTCACCAGGCGATCAGCCAGCATCAGTCAAAACTGCCCGAGTGGTTTGCAATGAAAAAAGGCGACGGACTGGGACTGCCCTTTTACTCCAGCTTTGATATTCGTGATTCCGGGTTCAAGGTGGTCCCTGTGGATGCCAACTTATTTCCTGCGGGGTTTAATAATATCTGCCAGACAGATAAAGAGAGTACTGTGGATCTGGTCAAAGACTATCTGGACCATCAGTATTCACCAAAAATGAAACGAGTGGCCTTGCTGACAGAAGAGCACACCAATAACCCTTATTATTGGGACAATGTTTATACTCTTAAAACATTGCTGGAGCAGGCCGGTAGAGAAGTGCGTGTTGTGATTCCCACGGACCGTCCTCAGCCGTTGAATCTTGAAAGCGCTTCAGGTCACAATTTGACAATTCATGCTGCAAAAAGATCCGGTGATGGTCTGGAGATAGAGGGCTTTGTTCCGGAAGTGGTGATTTCCAATAATGACTTTTCCAATGACTATGACGATTGGGAAAAAGGATTAAAAACCCCCATTAACCCACCTCATGCGATGGGCTGGCACAAACGCAAAAAAAGCGATTTCTTTACAGTTTATAACGAGCTGGCGACAGAGTTTGCCCAGTTGGTTGGCCTGGATCCCTGGATTCTGACTGTGGCTACCGAAAAGTTTTCTGAGTTTGATATCAATGAGGAGGTCAGTCGGAATGCTCTGGCCGATCAGGTGGAAAAGTTCCT
>JAUILT010000094.1 GCA_030432925.1 Bdellovibrionia bacterium
GCGAGACGACGAAGGACTGGCCAGAAGCCAATTCGAGGAGGAGCAAATTGGAGTTGCTTAAAAATAACCAGCTGGGGGTGAAAAATTTTATTGGTTACGACACTAGCTTTGCTTCACCCAATTTAAATACTCCTGAATATTTTTTTCAAAGCCGCGACCTGAAGGCTCATAGAGGCATTCTCTCTTGAGTTGTTCTGGCAGAAAATCCTGCTTCAAGTACCCCTTTTCCCCATCATGAGAGTACCTATAGCCTTCACCGTACCCCTGCCCTTTGGCAAATTGTGTTTGAGCTGACCTCAACGACTGGGGTATCGGAAGGTGGCCATATTCACGCACCAAGTTTTGTGCTTTTAATAGAGCTTTGTAAGCCCTGTTGGATTTTGGACAGCATGCCAGGTAACAGGTCACCTGTGACAGCACAATCGCTGCTTCCGGAAGACCTACTTTTTCCACGGCCAAAAAACCAGAGCTAGCAATAGTGAGTGCCCTTGGGTCGGCATTTCCAATGTCCTCTGATGCGAGGATCACAAGCCGTCTTGCAATAAACTTAGGGTCTTCTCCACCTTCTAGCATCCGAGCTAAGTAATAAACAGAAGCATCAGGATCACTGCCCCTCACTGATTTGATAAATGCAGAAATTGTGTTGTAATGTTCATCTGAAGCCTTGTCATAATGAAAAACATTAGACTCCAAACGACTCCTTAAAGTCTCAGCCGTTAAAAGAGTTGCCACTTCACCAGATTGAAATCCAGAAACAATGGACTCCATAACATTAATAAATTTTCTGGCATCTCCGTCAGAATATTGAAATAGCCAATCAAGGGCCTCAGCATCCATGAGTTGGTCACGATTGACGGACCTGGACTCTTCAATCTGACTCAGAATACTTTCAAGACTCTCCTGTGAATGCCTCTCAAGCCGAATGACTCGAGAGCGACTCAAAAGAGCTGCGTTAAGCTCATACCCAGGGTTTTCTGTTGTCGCCCCAATAAGGCTTAATGCCCCAGACTCCGTAAACGGTAGCAGCACATCCTGTTGAGCTTTGTTGAGTCGATGGATCTCGTCAATAAACAAAACTGTTGGCTGGCGACGGACTCTTAGGCTCTCTCGTCCCTGACTTCCTATTTCCTTGAGCCTTTTTGCTCCAGCGTCGATAGCGTTCACTTGAATAAACTTTGTATTTTCCAGGCAAGCTGCAAGGATCAGCGCCAATGTTGTTTTTCCTGTTCCAGGAGGGCCCCAGAGAATAAGGCTTGGAAGCCGACCCGTTTTTTTAATCGTATCAAGAACATGACTGATTTGAAGTTTACATTTTTCATCCGTAAAAAAGCCACTCAGATTTTTCGGACGCAATGACTCCGCAAGAGGAACAAGGGACTCTCTCCCCTCCTTAGACTCCTCTACTGTATTATGAAAATCAAAAAGGTCCATGTTTCATGGATTAGAATAGGAAGCCCTTTATGACAAGAGAAAAGCAGCAAGAACCCATCAATTTTTTTCGCATTCAGGCTAATGTGACGTCTAGTTATTACTGGCCTTAGTTCTAAAGAATATGGTTTTCTCAAACCTCTCCGTGGGTATTGGATTATCAGAGGTGTCGTCCTCTGTGAAGTACCCTGCAAACTCAAATTTCACATAGTAATTAAGGTTTCGTGGGGCTACAGAGTCTGGCTTCAGATTAAATAAGTATCTCACAAACGAGGTACTGACTTTTGGTAGATGAACATACTCCTCTCCAGAAGCTCCCGCGGCAACATCAAGAAAAAATGAACCTTCCTGATCGCTGTGCTCATCCAACTCCGTGGCTCCAACAAACTCCTTCTGGCTTCCAATTCTATAGGATGCAGTGACTTTTTGGAGGATCAGCCTTTGTGAAGTGGGATTGCTGAATGACAAAACAAAGCCAAACCAATTGGGTGTGACGGTCTCTTCATCTGTCTCAAACTCGAAGTTTCCAACAATAGGTACTCGGGGGCTTATTTGAATACCTACCCTAGATTGTTGAGTCTCATCACAACTGCCTAGAGAGAGAATTACCATTCCTATAAAAAAAGAATGTAAAACTGATTTTTTTAATGTCTGTAAGTGCATGTCAACCTCTCCCATACCCTTATGCTCCGGTACTCCCGACCTCAGCAGGCACCGCCTGATCCTGAAGATTCAAGATTCTTGGTGTCAAAAATATCAACAGTTCATTTTTTTCAGTATCCCGAGTCCGACTTTTAAACAGCCAACCAATCACTGGGATATTTTTTAGTAATGGAACTCCGTTTTCAGATTGATTCTCAGAGCTGTTGTACATGCCACCAATCACTGCCGTCGCTCCATTTTTAACAAGCACCCGAGTTTGAGCAGCTCTTTTTCTAATGGGCCTTGCCAGAGTGGTTTGCTCAGCAATGGCCCCCGCAAACTCCCTTTTTACATTAATATCCATAATCACGCTACCGTCTGCAGTAATTTGAGGAAGCACATCTAGTTCAATAATAACAGGTGTTCTTTTTACACTTGTCGTAACTGTTCCTTCTTCAATGGTTGTTGCAATATCCACAACTTCCGAATCTTGTGAAATCTTAGCCCGTTGCTTGTTCATGGTCACAACTCGAGGACTGGAGATGATATCCACCAACTCATCCCTCTCTGCCAATCTCAGCTGGGCATTGAGGTTCCCCAAAAACTCTAAGGATCCTACCTGCACGTCCATGTTAAATGGAGTCACAACAGTATCACCAAGTGTAGAGACTCCCAAGCTGGAACTTAAGTTGATCGGGCCATTATCGAGGCCCCCCTTATCGGCCAGTTCAATCGTTGAGCCGGAGGCAGACCAGTTGACTCCCAAAGTTCTGTTAAACGACTCAACGGCCTCGACAATTTTTCCCTCAATCATGACCTGAGCTGGTGCCACATCCAACTCCTTAACCAGACGCTCAGCCTTTTTTAACACCTCATCTGTATCAGTGATGATCAATGAACTCGTTCGCTCATCTGAGACAACACTTCCGCGTTCAGGGGTTAAAAAGGTTTGCAGTTGTCCTGCCATCTCTCCAACTTTGGCAAAGCTAATAGGAATCACTTTCACCTTGAGAGGTTCAATTCTTTTTTGAGCCTCCACAATACGACGAGCATCCTGAGCTTCGTTCTCAAGCTGCTTAAGAGTGTTGATACGGATCACAGACCCTTCCCGAATATACCCAAGGCCTTTGGCCTTCATCACTGTCACTAAAGCCTGATCCCAAGGAATCTCCCGCAACTTGAGTGTGATGCTTCCCTGAACCTGATCAGACAAGATCATGTTTGTTCCACTTTCATCCGCAATAAAACTTAAAACATCACGAATATCGGCGTCTTTGACCTGAATAGAAATAGGACGCCCATAAAATTTGTTATTTCCGGTCAAAAACTCATTCAAAGTTTTAGACCCAAGAGCTTTTTCATCAGCTATGGCAGAAGCGACGTCAAAGGCTTCTTGCTCCTCCTCCAAGGAGCCTGCTCCAGGAATTTCATCAACTTCAGCCTCTTCAATTCCCTCTTCAACAGCTGCTTCAGCTGCAGCCACCCCTTCTTGTAAAGGAACTGCCTCCTCCTCAGCCATTGGAGTTGACTCTCCCAAGCCTGAAGGAATTACAATCAACGAGTTTCCCTCAGTTTGAACAACAGGTTCTGCAAAACCCGCAGACTTCATCTGAATCACCACACGAACTGTCGATGAACCAGGGTCTTGATAAGCATTCACAGCGCCAAATGAAGCCTCTGGAAACTCCTTAAGAATAAATGGTCGAGTCAAGCGGTCTGGCAACGAGGCCCTCTGAACTTCTACAATGAATTGATTAGTTTCTGAGTTCACCCGAGTTGTGTGCTGAAGGGGGCCAGAGCCATCAATGATAACAGTTCCGCCATTTTGATTCGCCAAAAACTTAATATTTGTAATGTCCACAGAAGGTCCACCAGAAGCATCTACAACCCCTGTTGGCTCTTGCATAGGAGTAGGATCTAGGGGCTCCTCAAAAGCCGGTTCTTCAGCAAATTGCTCTTCAAGAGGCTTTTCCATTGGTTCTTGAACAGAGTTTTCTTCGGCAAAAGGATCATCACCTATGGGTTCCAGCTGGTTTTCGTTTTCAAGGCTGTCTTCAAATGCTTGATCTAGGTTCTCATTGCTAGAATCGGTTGAAGCAAAGTCCTCATCTCCTAAATTGTCTTCTCCAAAGTCGCCCTCATCACTAAAGTCAGAGTCTGCACCCGAATCAGCAGCATCAAGCTCATCTTCTAAAGTGCCAGCTCCCTCACTCGAGGCAGAGTCTTCAATAGTCATCAAATCTTCTTCTTCTGATGTGTCTGTGGAAGAGCATCCTGCAAGAGCAGCAATGCACAGGGCTAACAGAAATGCTTTTAACTTTGGCGAAATCATCCTTGATCCTCCAGTATACCAAAATAAACCTCTGCATGAGAGGGTTTATTGCTCCAATCTTACCACTCTTGAACTATAAACTAAATCACCTTTTCGACGTGTAGCTTCAACAATTACAACCTCTCCCTCACGAATCACTGCAATATAACCATTATTTCTTCCAATTCGCTCATCCTTGCCAACAACATGAATTTGCGAATTTGGATCCACAAACATGGCTTTAGGCTCAGAAATATTCCACATCACTCCAATAAGCTTTAACTCCGCAATATCAAACCTTTGCAGTGGCAACAGCGGCCCCTGAAACCCACCTCCTGAACTCTCCTGAGGTTCAACATAAGGGCCAAAAGGATCTCTTCTTCCTTTAGGATCATAGATAAATGGTTCAAGATAACTTTGCACCTCTGTCACAAAATTTTCTCTTATTAAATCTCCAGAGTCAGCTCTTGGCTGAGCCAATGACTCCGTATCAGGAGCCGGTGGCTGTTGGGGCGGAGTCGCCACAGCTGAGGGCTGTTGGGAGTGGACCGGCGACAAAACCCAAGTAGATAAATAAAATGCAGAAATAACTCCCAGGCCCCCTGCTCCAAGATAGATCAGGTACCCAATCAGCTGCTTTCTGATTTTTCTCCAATCAATATTCATTTATCTGCGCCCTCTCCCCGTAGTAGCCGATTTATTGGCAACATACCTATAACCTACAATTGTTGCCTTAAACTGAACATTAATGGATGAAGGGTCTCCTTGACTCCCTGTCACAGACTTTCCTGAAAAAGCCATGGAATCCACTGTAAAAATAGAGTCCAACCTTGTCAGGTAAGAAAGAAATAAAATATGCTGAGGAAAACCACCTTCCAATACCACCTCAATAGCAATAGGGTCCGTATATTGATAGCTTTGATTGGATGTGCTCCCTTCTTTAATTGACAAAATATTTACGCCTGCAGCTTTGGCTTCGTTTGAAATAGATTTCATCATATCAGAGATATTCAGCTGCTCAGG
The DNA here is from genome assembly GCA_030432925.1 of Bdellovibrionia bacterium. GTDB lineage: Bacteria > Bdellovibrionota > Bdellovibrionia > Bdellovibrionales > UBA1609 > JABSOQ01. The sequence continues at coordinate 5,405 of JAUILT010000094.1, forward strand.
AATATAACTTGTAAAGGTAAGAAACTGCTCATCCTTAAGCTTGAGTGTTTCTTTAAACTCTTTGGAGCGGGCCAAATCCCGTTGAGCTGCGGCCAGTTTTTGGTTGAGTTCAACAGTTCTCCTCTGTGCTGTCTTCGCCTCATTCATTTTCTTTTGCCCAGAATCATAAGCCACCAGATAATAAACAAGAGCTAAAGCGAGTCCAATAACAAATGTCTGGCCATAACTCATTTCAATTAAGCGATCTGCAGGTGAACTCATCCAACGTCTCCTATATTGGCCTGAATTTGGAAAGCTTTCACAGTCCCTGAAGATTGCTTGGATTCAGAGGCTTTCATCAAAATGACATCTGTAAAGTAAATACTACTCTCCAACTCTTTAATTAATTGAGAAAGCGCATCATCTGTCATTGCATAACCATCTAGTTTGAAAACCTTATCTTTGTACTCAACATTTTTATACCAAACAGCCTCTGGAGTGATCGACTGAAGAAAGTCAAGAGACTTCACCTCCCTCAGACGCACCTTTGAAAGTGCTTTTAAAATTGAAATCTTGTCCTCTAGAATTTTGGATTCATCCTGCACGTCTTTGTAATTGGCAAGTTCATCATTAATAGCCTTTAGCTTTCTTTCTATCACTTTTACTTCAGCCTGGGCCGTACGAGCCCTCTTGGACTGTACATCCACGTTGTACCACTCATAAATAAATAGGCCGACGGTTGCCAACAAAGCCACACCAATTTTTTTTATCACCTCTTCCTGGTCGGATCTGGACAAACTGGAGGCCGCTCCACCTTGAGCACTTATGGCAAAGGTCTCCTCTCCAACTCCCTCTGCGCGACTTCTCAGGAGGTTGACTTTAATCACTATCACCTCCGGCTCTCAACCCTAAGCCAATGGCCACAGAAGCATAGTCTCTGATTTCTGAAATATAATCCGAAGAAAAAGCTCTTTTGTTATAAGAAATATTAAAAAAGGGATCAAAGGCCTCACATGGAATTTTAAGGCCTTGTTGCAGGCTTTGAACAATTCCCTGAGCTTTGGAGGCTCCTCCAGTAACATAAGCTTGAGCTATGTTAGGTGAACTTGTTGTATTAACAAAAAAATCAACAGCTCCAGCCAACTCCTCTTGAAGAATTTCATGAGTCCCATTCATCGCTCCGTGGGCCTCTTCAGGAACAGGCTCCCCTCGCGCAATGCTCAACTTCATGGCTTCCGCCTCTTGAGGACTGATCCCCAAAACCTTTTGTAGTTCCATGGTATAAGTAGCTCCCCCGACAGGAATATCCCTACAAAATACCAATTCACCGTTATCTATGACGACAAAGTTAGTCACGCTAGCACCAACATTAAAAATGGCTATAACCTGACCGGCAATAACTCCATAGTTCATTTCAAAACAATTTGCGAGAGCAAAACCTCCCACATCAAGGATTTCACAGTCATAGCCAGCATTGATCACCACTTCAGCATAACGCAAAACACTTTCCTGCCGAGCGGCTACCAATAATAACTCCATAGTCTCACGTGGCCCCCCAAGCCCTTCGAGGATTTTATACTCCAGATTGACCTCGTTAATATCAAAAGGAATATACTGCTCCGCCTCCCATTTGATTTGTTCTGCTAATAAGTTGGTGTCCATAGTTGGAACACTGATTTTTTTAATAATGACAGAGGTTCCCCAGAGTCCTACAGAAACCATTTTTCTTTTGGAGTTAAGTTCGTCCAGTACAGACTTAACAGCCGCTCCCAGGTTTTCTGTCTCAACAACGTCTCCTGCAGATAAACACTCCGATGGAGTCAGCCCCATAGCAAAGCCTATTAATGTGGCTTTTTTACCTTTGACCTCGACTTCAGCGGCTTTAATGGAATTAGAACCAATGTCGAGTCCTAGGACTTTCTTCTTGCTGAAAAACATATTCAATGGGCCCTTTTTTGCTGAACGCCAAGATGCATTAAATACTTTTACCCAGTAAAATTAAACCGAACTCGACATTAAATGTCAATTGACTAGGTACTTTGAATAACTAGACTTAAGTACCACTGAAGAAGTTCTTCTCCAAAGAAGATAAAGGCAATGGCCGCAAGCGCAAGATAGGGGCCAAACGGTATCCCAGACTGAAGCCCTTCTTTAGATTTCAGGGCTACAGCCACTCCTACAATGGACCCAACAACACTACTGAACATAATCACAAAGAGTATGGGCCAAGCACCAAGCAGGGCCCCAATCCATGCAAGGAGCTTAATATCTCCTCCTCCCATGCCATCTTTTTTTCGAAAAATATAGTAAAGCAAAGCCATAAAATAAAGGCTTCCTCCACCCAACAGCACCCCATAAAAAGCTGTCAAAAACTCTCGCTCGGGGTTGAGTAATGCTCCCATAAGCCCAATAACAATACCAGATAAGGTGAAAGTATCTGGAAGAATCATATGATCAAAATCAATAAAGCTGACCACCACAAGAGAAAAACCAAAGATGAGATACTCCAGGAGCGTCCAACTCCATCCTACTTTTAAATATAGGGCAACAAATAGTAAACCCATCAATAGCTCAACCAACGGATACCGAAAAGAAATGGATGTTTTACAAGAGGAGCATTTTCCCCGGAGGAAAATCCAAGATAGTACTGGAATATTCTCATACCAGGTGATTTCATGCCCACAGGAAGGGCAAGCGCTCCTAGGAGTTGCCACGTTCTTTTTTTTGGGCAACCGATAAATGACCACATTGGCAAAACTACCAAAGCATAGGCCCACCACAAAGAACAGGATAGGAAAATAAAGGGGTAATTGAGTTTGGATTTGCTCAAGCAAAATCTTTTTTCCTCATAATCAGAGAGGTCAACACAATTGTCAGAATAAACCAACCAAAAGCGTAAAGTCCGGCATAAGTAATTTCTTCAGCAGAGACTCTATCAGAGTAAACAGCATGTGCTCTCCAATTGAAAACCTCCAGATCAGGAAAGACCCTGCTGATAAGTTGTTGAAAAAAAATAAAACTGACTGTTTCACTTTTTTCAGCAAAAAATTGCATAGATTCCAACCAGTGCCCTATCAGGAACACACCCATTGTAAATGTCACAACCATTATTGATGTAGAGAATGTAGAGAAAAGCAATGTGATCCCCAGCAGCAACATTCCCTCCAAAAGTATTCCCACAAGAGCCAAAAGGAATATGGGTTTAAGGTCAGCTCCCAAGAAATAAAGAACACCAGCTAAAACGACAGAAAGGCCCGACATCACCACTAGGTTGACCAGACTCAATCCCAACGCTTTTCCCAAAATAAACTGGGTTCTAGAAATAGGTCGAGCCAAAATAGTCATAATTGTTTTTTTGTCAATTTCCTTAGTGACAAGAGTACTGCCAACAAAAACAGACAGAACCACGGTTCCCAAATGAATCGCCGTCAACCCCAGATTCATGGAAATTCTGATCTGCTCTGCAAAGCTTAACTGGCCTAACAGCATACTCACTGAAATCAAAAGAATTGCAAAAACCACTAGTCCATAGAGAATTCTATCTCTAATAATCTCACGAAATGTATTCAGCGATATAACCAAAGTGGACTTCATGAGCGATCTCCAGCTCGTAAGGCTTTGTCTACAAATGCTTGTTCTAATGATCTTCTTACTGGTTGCACCGCCTGAACGACCTTGCCTTCGTTAAGGGCAGTTCTGAGAAAGTTCTGAACCCCCTCGTTATTTTGGAAATTATGCCTTTCAAGTTTGCCATTAGAAAAACATGTGACTTCAATGCCAGAGTCCATATCTAGCAGAAAGCTTTCTGTGGCTCCCTCATAAACCACTTGTCCACCGGCAAGAATCACCAGGTTTTTACAAAGCTGTTGAGCGTCGTGCAAAAGGTGGCTAGAGAAAAAGACAGAACGCCCCTGACGAGCAGTTTCCTCAATCAATTGAGCCATAGAGTGACGACCATCAGGGTCCAGGCCTGACATCGGCTCATCTAATATGACAAATTCTGGATCATGAATGAGTGCCTGAGCCAATCCCACTTTTTGCAGCATTCCCTTGGAATAACCACGCAAGAGTCGAGACTTGGCATGACTTAAATCCACTCTTTTTAGAAGGTCACTGATGCGACTTTTCAAAGCGGAACGGCTCAGATTTGTGGACAGTTGCCCATAAAATAAAAGAAACTCTTCGCCTGTTAGATAATCATAAAAATAAGGGCGTTCTGGTAAAAAGCCAATTTTGCTTTTTACCTCAGAGGACATTCCAGGCTTGCCAAAATACTCAATTTGCCCAGAGTCTGGAAAGCACAGCCCAAGAAGACACTTCATAGTCGTGGTTTTACCGGCTCCATTGCCCCCCAAAAAGCCTGTGATTGTTCCGGGTTCCAACTCAAAACTAACACCTTTTAATACTTCTGTGGATGTTAAAAAGAAACCCGTGCGATAGGACTTTTTAAGATCAACAACCTTTAAAACGCTCATGCCTCCATTAAAATACAACTCCCCTTTACCTGCAAGCCCTACCGGTAAACTGTCCATGTCCGGCACTTCATAAAGAAACCCGATACATATGAGCTTGTACAAACTCATATATGCCGGATTTCTTTTTAAATGAAACATCCACAGTCTACCCGCTGGACTTTTGTCGAAGACGATGCAGATAAAGGCATGGGTCCTACAAATGATTGACTGAAAATTCGCCGGAGTGGTGTTTTTTAAGGGCTAGTAAGAAGGCTCTTGCTGCATCACTTTCCGTCAAGCAGGGTACAGAAAAATCCACACAGCTACGCCTTATTCCAAAGCTGGCTTCAATGGACTGCCGACCAGAGGTCGTGTTGAATACAAGGGCGACGTCGCCGGATCGGATGCGATCCACACAGTGAGGACGTCCCTCGTGAACCTTTTTAACAACTGTGCAAGAAACGCCATTCTCCTCAAGATATGTGGCCGTCCCCCCCGTTGCTGTGATGGTGTATCCCATGCTGGATAACTCCTTAGCAACTTCCAATAATTCCGGCTTGTCCTTGTCTCGAAGAGAAAAGAAAGCCTCCCCAGATTTAGGCATAGTGAACTGACCAGACACCAGCGCTTTTAAAAGAGCTTCTGAGTAGTCATCTCCTCGCCCCATAGACTCACCTGTGGACTTCATCTCTGGCCCCAGAAGAGAGTCGGCTTCAGCAAATTTTTTGAACGGAAACACAACACCTTTGACACAAATGTTTTCAATATTCCGCCAGCGATACTGCTCAGGCTGAACTTCAGCGGCTGTTTTTCCAAGCATGGCCTGTACTCCCAGGTTCACCAAGGGAACCCCCGTTGCTTTGGCAATAAATGGGACGCTTCTTGAGCTTCTGGGATTAGCTTCTAGCATGTAGATTTCATCATCCTTGACAGCCAGCTGCAGATTCATAAAGCCGATAATTTTCATTTTCTCAGCGAGAGCCTGACTCAGCTCCTCAATCTTTTCGCAGGCCTCAGACTTCAACCTTTGTGGAGGTACGACCCCCATACTATCACCACTGTGAACACCAGCAGCTTCAATATGTTCGATAATGCCACCAATAACAGTCCAATCCATGCCACAGACGAGGTCCACATCCACTTCAAGAGCCCGCTCCAAAAACTGATCCATCAAGCAGGGGTTTTCGTCAGAAATATAAAGTCCATGACGATCGAAGTAACTTTTTAAATCTTGATCATTCTCTACCACTTCCATTCGGCGCCCACCAAGAACATAGGAGGGACGACAGACTATGGGAAATCCAATTTTTGCAGAAATAGCCAAGGCCTGGTCAAAGCTTTGAGCCATACCGGATTGAGGAATACGAAAGTTCAGTTCTCGACAAATATTAATAAACTGGGCTCTGTCTTCTGCCAAGTCCATAGTCTCCACAGACGAACCAATAACTCTGAAATCTTGATTCAGTTCCCTGGCGAGGTTAATGGGCGTCTGACCTCC
>JAUILT010000095.1 GCA_030432925.1 Bdellovibrionia bacterium
GAGCCGTGCATATGGATGTTCTTTATTTTGGGATCCACAGGCGCAATGGAGCCATGGCGAGAGCCCATGCCAAAGGCAATGTAGGCTGCCAGCACCTGTTCAAGGTTGGCTGCATGACCATCACTAAAATAAGGAGCTGTATGGCCAAGGTCTCTGAGTGTGGGGGTTTTTGTCATGCCCATCGTTAACGGTAAAATACTCGCATCGCTCATTTCAGAGATAGGAAATTCAGGAAGGGATTGAGCAATGATTTTTCTAAGATCTCGCTGTAGATGCGGAAAGTCCGGATTGGCAAATAAGCTCCAAACGCCAAGATCCGCCATTCTGGGATCATCCTTTGTAGGTCTTGAGGTTAGTAATTTGAGTCGATTGGGCTCACCGGGTGTGGGTAATCCGTAAAGTAATTTGAGCTGCTCCCTTTGTTTAAGAGAGGGAATAAATAGGCTTTTAAATGTCTTAGGACCGTGAGTCTGTTCGAATTGGAGTTGACTCATTCCGATATTATGAAATCGAGAGTCCGTGAAATTAGGGGGAGTGTGGCACTGGACGCAGGCCGCTCCTGGACGGTGCTGCCCGGGTTTGGGAACGGTAAAAAATAGTTGCAGACCTATGAGCTCATCGCGACCAAACTGGAAAGGCTGATCATGAGTTTTAAATTTACCGTCACGTTCACTGACATAGACAAGTTGATTTGAGCTTTCTTGAACCAACTTAAGTAGTCTCTGAGAGTATTGGAGCGCGGTTTCTCCGGGAGCTGGTTTATTGGGAAGGTTATTTTTTTTCAGAAAGACATCATAGGGCGAGCCTGTAAACACACCCATCTCGTTTTTTTGCAGGACAATGCCCCTCATGAAAATTGTCATCAGTCGCGCAACATGGTCTACGATCTGCCTGTTAGATGCTGTGGATACGTTGAGCCTTAGTTCTGGAGGAAGCTTAAGCTCTGGAGCTATCAAAGGGTCCTCTCCTAAAAATAATTCAGAATAGCTATAACCACCAAAGTCGTTGGCAATATCTCCTCGGCCGTCGTCTTCTCGAATAATGTTTACTACATTTTGAAAAGCCTGTGATTGCTCAGTCACTTTCCAACCCATATTGCGACCACTGAGCCCTCCACGAGAGAGATCTTCGAGAGAGTTGAACTCACCATCCCAGTGAAAAAATTGAGGAGTACCGAGGTCATTAGGTTCAAGAGGAATAATCTGCTGGGTGTTTCTGAGAGTGTCAGTTACATTGGGTTGTGTTGCCCGAAGGGGCACAGGGGAGAAACTGGCAAAATCAGCATAAAGGCGCATGCCTGGGTTCATCAGGTCGACAGCTTGATCCACCATGTGACAGCTGGCGCAGCTCATGGCTTGACCGCTGAAAGGGCTTTTATATAAGGACTTTTTACTCAGAACTTTTAGGTACTCCAGCTGCGGATCTCCACTTTCTAAAATATGATTGGCATCGCCCTGGGAGTGTTGGGCAAAAAACTGTGAAAATCGGTAGTCTGAAAAGAGCCTTTCGCCAAGAGTGATTTCTGCTGGATCGGCGTCTTCTTGGGCGAAAGAAAAAAGGCCAGTAAATAGTACAAAAAAAAGTAGCGTGATCCTCATGTGTGCTCCCCCTCCATTTTTGAATCGAAGTTGACTGGATATAGGTATGTGGCAAAACTGACCAGAAAAATATGGCATTAAAAATCAATTGAAAAGCAAAGCGCCGAACGGCCTCATTGGACGTGAGTTTTTGCTGCACCGTCCATTTGGGTCGATATACGTGCCTGGTGGTGTTTACTGTCTTGAGGATTTTGGTTTATTGGATTTTTGGCTTAACGCTGCAATATGCCTGCGAATCAGTTTCTTTTTAATGTAGGGGTAGCTTTTGATATAAGGCACGGGGTCTACAAACTGTCCTCGCTTTTTTAGGGCAAAGTGCAAATGTGGTTTTGTACAGTAGCCGGTACAACCCACTTTGCCAATGATCTGACCCGTGTTCACCCACTGGCCTCTTTTTACAGATTTATCGATAGACTCAAGGTGGTTGTAATAACTTTCCAAACCGTTCTCATGCCTGAGAACCACGTAGTATCCGGCGGCTCGGTTTTTTCCTTTTCTCAAGACTTTGCCTGCCGCTGTGGCGAAAAGATCCTCACCTTCTGGAAGTTCAAAATCGACACCAAGGTGGGGCGTTCTTCTTTTTGTAATGGGGTGAAACCGCCTGCGGTTGTAGTGACTGGTAATTCTCATATAGTTCACAGGAGAGTAAAGTGGTCGATTTTTGTGTATCATTGTATCAGTGATAAAGCTTCCGCCATCAGCGTGGGGGACAAATTGGCGTTTGTCAATTTTGCCTCGTATTTCTAGTTCAGTTTCAATCACCTCTCCAGTTCCTATAAACTGATTGTCGTCATATTTTTCTTCGTATGTGACGACAAACTTTGCGCCTCGTTGGACCTCACGGGTCAACTTATAATCTAAAGCATAGGCATCCATAAATCGTTGAGCCACAAAATCGTCTTTTGTTTGGGAGTTGATGCTTCCAAGAATAGACCCGCTGATCCGGCCACGAGCGGTTTTAACCTTGATAGTGTAGGATTCATTGCGAGAAAGGCTGCCAGCAGCATCGCCCTTCCTCCAGAAGAGAAGAACATTGTTCGAGGGGATCTCATAGAATTTGAGCTCCAAAAAACTCTTAGGCGTATCTTTGCTGACACGAAACTTTTCGCCTGGAATCAAAGTGAAGTTTTCAGAAAAGACTTTTTGTTGTAGGATCTTTGTCCGTTGTGTGGTGTTAAATCCATGACGCTTTAAAAGGGCGACAAGGGTATCGCCAGAACGGACTTTTTTAAAGCTTACCTTTGGGTTTAGCTGTCTAGATTCTTGAGGAGAGTTTTTGCTCAAGGAAACTTGAGGGGAGATCAAAAATATGAAGCTCACAAGCATTGGCAACAGTGTCCACAAATGGTTTCTCTGGGTGTTAACGATAATTGTACTCCTTGTTACATCAGGGCTCGATCATAACCTGAATCGTGTATGGGCCCAACAGTTTCCTGGACCTATATCTATGTCAATGGGGGGTGCTGGTGCCGCGGGCTTTTGGGCCCCAGAATCGGCTTTGGTGAACCCTGCTGCGATCAGTTTGACAACCCCAATGGACGTGGGCCTGATGTACCAAGACGGCTCTGTTCAAAGAGGAGTTCATAAGACCGGCCTTGGGCTTTTGATCTCTGACAACTCAGAGGATGTGCTGTTTCCAGGAGCCATCTATTATGCCAAGGGATCTCGAAAGTTTCACAACCAAGGGGCTCAAGAGCAGCTTTGGAGCGTGATCTTAGGTAAGTTCTATTGGGAAAAAAAATTGTCGTTGGGCCTTCGTTTGACCTACCTAACGTCAGAGGTGGCAGGGGATCGTCAATACAAACAGTTGACCCCAGGGTTTGGGGCGATTCTTCAGATGACAGAGACTTTCAGCCTGGGGTTAGCTCTAGAAAACCTCACGGGTTCAGATAAAAAAGTTCCTCAGGCGTTTCGTTTGAATCCAGAGACTCGTATAGGTGTCAGGTATAAACCTATGGAGTTATTTAGCCTTTTATTGGATATTTCTCGGCAGGAGGCAGATAACCCTGATAAAGAAGGAGTTATTCACTTGGGCCTAGAGAGCCATACCAACGCATTCACTTTGCTGAGGCTTGGGGGCCAGTGGGACAATCGTATCAAGCAAAATTTTTTCACTTTTGGAGCGGGCTTTGATGGTCCTCGCTTAAAAGTGAACTATAGCCTGCAGAAGGCTCTTAAGGGCACGGATGGCGCGCTGCATGGCGTTGACTTCCGCGTGAGCTTTTGATAAATAAGCTGGTTTTACAGGCAATAAAGTCAACGAACTTTTGGGAGTATAAATATGGCGTCTCCAACGCAGCAAACTCAATTGAAACGAAAGAGAAGAGATTCCAAAATGGGCCAGGCTCGTAAGGCCAAAAACCGCAATGAAGGCACCACAAAATCTCCAGAAGAGCTCTTCGGCGACTCTAACTAGCTCCGAACCTTTCAAATTATTACAAAATCGCTTTAATTGTTGGCCCTGGTAGGGACTTTGGCTATGACCGAATGAACTCTATTCCTAAGGGGAAGCCAATGAAATCTATTTTTCTATCTACAATCTTATTACTATCACCTTTGGCCTTAGCCACAGAGATCGGTGATTCTTATACAAATGTGACCAAAGTTAGTTGTTCTGGAACTGAGGGTGAGATCACTATGAACGTGGAGTCTCAGGAGCTAACAGGGCAGTTTAAAGCCAATGGGCGTGCGATGGAGCTTTCTTTTGCACCGTTAAAGGGCCAAAGTCCGGAGTACCAGGTAGGGGTCATGCAAGACTTCTTGGGTTCTGGTTACGACGTTTTGGGAAGCGTCGTTATGGCCGTAGAGGTGGAGTCTTTTGGCACCTATGGTTTAGTTTTGGATAAAAAACTAACAAATCCTGACTCCCAAGAAATGACAGTCTTTTATATGGAGGCTATGACAGGTTGGCAGGCAGATATGCTCATGACCTGCTCATTTAGCAAATAAATCACTACTGCCCGCGGGATCGACCTGAAGTTCTCAGTCGCGAGGGCATTTTTTTTACGGGTCCCTGTAGCTGGAAGTTCACCGGGTGCAGGGTCCACCCCGCTTGACCAGGCTTATATTTATACTGGCTCACGGCTCTCAGGGCCTCTTTGTCTAAAAGTTTATAGCCAGAGGATTTTACCAGTTTTATATTTTCAATGGATCCGTCGCTGTTGACAAAGTAAGCCAGCTGGACCTGCCCCTGCTGATTCATTCTCCGAGCAAGAGTTGGGTAGTGAGGGGGCTTATTCCCCTTGACTTGAGATAGATCTAAGTAGCTTCTGACTTTGCCACTGGGTTTTCCGTAGTCTTGATGAGATTGGTTTTGTGCCACAGCTGGCGCTTTTTGCCCCTCCTCCAAAGCTTTTAACTCCTTGTCTGTAGCCACTGGTGCCATAACTGGGGCTTGTGGTTCGGAGTCTTTGGCTGCTTCTGAGGTCTCTTCCGGGGCGACAATATTGGCGTCAGACTCTTCAGCGAGAAAGTCATCATACTTGGTGTCTTCTGGTGTTTCTTCGACAGGGGTGGGCTCCGGCAGAGGGGCTTCTTCTTTTTTTTCAGGCAATTCCGTGGCGACTTTTTGGGTTTCAGGCTCCTTCTCAGAAACCTCAGAGTCCAGATTTTCAGGGAGAGAAGGGTCACTTTTGGGTTTGAGGTCTTCTAGCGAGGGAGATGGGGTCTTGACGGTTTTCTTTACAGGCTTTTCTGTGATCACTTCTTTTTCGGCAGCAATGGGAGTGTTCAGTTGCTCACCTTTGGGCTCTTGCATGGCGACAAACTCAATGGCATGGCCACTTCCCTCATCCAGTAACTCCAGGCGGGGGGCCAGAAAAATACTGAAAACAGCCAGGGTGTGAAGTACCACCGAAAGTAAAAAGTATCCTGTGGAAAAGCCATGTTCATTTTGAGTCATTTTAAGTGCCCTCCTGAGCCATTCAAACTTTAGAAACCAGCTACAAGAATCATTCCAGTTCAAGGAGATGATGTTTGAAGTTCAGAGAGTGCGTCATGAAACCTTTACTTGTGGTGAAAACTGGCTGGACAGTTGGCCCAGGCTATTGGAGCTTAGTTATTTCTTACAGAGATCCCTTACGGGTCATAAATGGGGAGGGGTTATGGGCGCTTGGACTCGAATTTTATTCATTGCTGCTTTTGGTATTTCAATTTCATTATCTGCGAAAAGTTCAGATGATTGGTACAAAATTCCTCCTGAAGATTTTCAGTCATTTATTCAAAACTTTCCTCAGCCAGGCAGTGAGCCGTATCAACAGGATTATGAAACTCTTCTGAAGTTACAGAGCACACGCTCTCAAGAAGAGTGTCAATTGGGTCGCTATTTGAAGTGGCCGAACTTCGCATCGCTTTTTGCCAAAGACAAGCCAGAGTATCTGGATGACCATCTGTTACCCGTGGATTTTGATGATCTGCTTTCAAAAAGTGAAATAGAAAAGTACAAGCCGTTGATGAACCGCGTGCTCCGCTTTTCGAGTAAAGTGACTCGGCATTATAAAACTCTCTATGCTCGCGACCGGCCAAGTCGAATCAACAGTCATATTAAACCTTGTGCAGAAGTCCCTGAGGGTAAAAAATCTTACCCCAGTTCTCATACAGCCAAGGGCGCTTTATTGGGGTGTCTTTTTTCTGAAAAGTTTAAAACCCTTGGCAATCACGAGCGTGCTGAAAAGTTTTTGGAGTACGGAGAGTACATGGGTGATCTCAGAGCTATTATTGGGGTTCATCACCCCTCGGACGTAGTCGCTGGAAAAAGTATTGGCTACGCTATTTGTGATCGGCTGTTAAGGGATGAGAGCTTTCACAAAGCGTTTAAGGCTCTTTAAGTTGTTAACAGCTCCTCAGGCACCCGCCCCTCTTCTACAGACCGTGAAAGCTTTAAGTGATCGGGGTGACCAATCACTTTGGTTGCTTCGTCGAAGGAAAGCATTTCTGCTTTTCCAAGATGATCTTTTTTTAGATTCTCTACAAGCTTTAACTTAGCCTCCAACTCGACCTTGTCTAACTGGCCGTGGTCCATTGCTGAATACACGGACTCAATACCAACTCCAGGTGTTTCGAATTCATTGCAGTAGAGAAGCATGTCGCAACCGGCGTTGAGAGCCATCACTGGAATGTCCTTAACCTCGTAATGATTACGGAGGGCCTTCATGTCTAGGTCGTCAGAAATTACAATGTGACGGTATTTAAGCTGATCTCTCAATACGTCCTTTAAAAACTTTTTTGAAAGTGTCACAGGGTTGTCTGGGTCTACGTTTTCAAAAAGAATGTGGCCCGTCATAATCATTTCCAGTCGAGCTCGGAAGGCTTTTTTAAATGGTTGGATTTCATGATCCAGAAGGTGATCCAGAGTGGTTTGTTCTTTGGGAAGCTCCTCATGAGAGTCCACCATGGTATTGCCGTGGCCCGGAAAGTGCTTTCCGCAGGGAATAACACCGCTTTTGATATACCCACGCACGAGTGCTGAAGACAGCTTGGCGACCATTTCCGGACTATCAGAGAGCGAACGATCACCGATCACAGGATTTTCTGGATTGGTCAAGATATCCATACACGGGGCAAAATCCAAGTTGATCCCTACAGACCGGAGTTCTTCACCCATCATCAGCGCAAATTTAAAAGCGAGCGATGTAGAGTCCAAGGCTCCAAGTTTTTCCAGTGCTGGCCACTGAGTAAATGGTGGTTTTAACCGATGTACACGTCCGCCCTCCATATCAATAGAAATTAAAAATGGATGTTGTCCCGGTAGCTTTGTTTTTAGGCTTTGAATTTCAGAGCAAAGGGCATGAATTTGTTCAGGGCTTTCTACATTTCTACTAAATAAGCAGACTCCACCAATATTGTATTTTACTAAAAAAGATTTTTCCTCTTCGGTTAATGAGGTGCCGCGTATTCCAATGGTGACTAACTGACCAATTTTTTCTTTCACTGTTTATCTCCCGCCAACGTTCCAAGTGTGAAGCTGAGTTTATTGTATATGAAGGAGGGGAGGAATTTAAGAAATCTCTCTCATATGCTAGGACTGAAGGCCTGCTATAGGTGCGTCATACAGGTCACGAGCCTTTTTTGTTGGTCGAGCTTTTTGGCTTTTTAATTTTAACGGGCTTGGTTTGTGTGGGCTTTTGAGTCGTAGAACTGTCTTTGGAAGTTCCGACCATGGGGTTAACTTTACCCAAGGGTACGGATTTGAAGAGAATTTTGAGTGATTGAGAAGGCACGATCAACCCTTGAGTGGCTTCAGCAGGCTGTGCAACCAACTCTGTTGAGAGTTTTTGTACGGGCGAAGAAGTACCAAAGACCTCTCCTTTGGGGCTGACGTAGCTGATGAACTGGGAGTTTTTGAAGGAGTTTAAAATTCTGTAAGAGTCTTTACCCTTGTATTTGATCTTCTCTTTGATGAGAGCCTCGCCGTTGTGAATCTCGGCATCTTCCTCGGCGATAGCCTGATAAGAAAACTTCTTTCCAGCCTCATAACCTTTTTGAAGCATAAGGTAAGCTAAGAACGTACTTAGAAAGGTACCAGGTTGGATTTTTTTTTGAATCTTATTGCTGGTTTTTCCATTGCCAATAGTGGCCGTCATTACATTTTTCTCAAAACTGGCGTCAATGATTTTAACTGAATTGCCGACTTTGGCAGTGTAGTTGTAACTAACGGGTTGAAATTTATCATTAGCGATGGCCTCAAGGGACTCGTTGATTCCACCGGCGTCCTTGGTGGTCTGAATAAAGTAAGTCGATCGAAATTGTTTTTTTTTAGAATCAAATGTATAGCGCTGCACAGTATAGCCCACATGCTTTTCGCCCACCTTGATTTTAAAATATCCTTCAAACATAACTTCAGACTTGGCTAAAAGAGCTGGACTAAAGAAGAGAAGAAAAATGCCGATAACTTTTTTGCAGGTCATAGGAGGAGCTCCCTTTCGAAGTTGTGCATAAAAAAACCTACTTTTCCCTCAAAGAAGGGGGGATAGAAGCAGGACCCTTCTTATTTTTCCGTTGCAGAGAGTGTCTGTCAAAAAGATTTATGAGAGACTTTGAAGACGATGTCGAACAAAAAGCAATTTCACTTGAATGAAAAAGGGCAAACGTCCATCTTTGTGGCTTTAATTTTTCAAGTGCTGTTTATTCTTTTTGCCATGGCCCTAAATATTGGCATGGTTGTGCACGACAAAATCAATTTGCAGAACTCGGTGGATTTAGCGGTATTTTATGCGGCTCAAAGGCAGGCGGAATGGCTCAATGTGATTGCTCATACGAACTATCAAATTCGTCAGGGCTTTAAGCTCTTTGCTTGGCGCTATAAGGTGGTTGGAAGCCAGGGTATGGATGGTAAATTGATGGCCGGAAACACCACAGAGCGACACCCCTCATATACGGATAACATGAGTGAGGAAAAGTGGGATTATGCAGATAAACCTATTGCATGCATTGCACAGAGTAAAAAATGGAGCACTCGTCCTGATTCAGATAACCTTTGTCGAACTGTTCAAAATCCCATTCCCGCACTGCCAGTGATCAACATTATAGCTGGGTTCAATCCAGTCAATATGGCGATTGCCCAATTGACAGCACAGATTCAGCAGAACCTGAATCAAAACTGTGCTGTGGCTGGAGCCTATAGCTGGTATTGGGCTGCAGCGGCAGCTCAGTCTTATCGGTCAGACCAATATAATCGGCTGAAAGTGATAGAGCAATACGCGAAGATTCTCTCTATGAGTAATCCCTGGGACATCCGAGGGCAAAGAATCTCAACAGGCGCTAAAAAGACTTTCGAAAAAAATCTGACACAAGGAAACCTCAGTGGTGTGCAAGAGTTCAAAATGTTTAACTCCATGCAGGGCTTGGTCATGCAACAATGGCTGCCTAAAATTTTGATTCAGCCCACGGTTTGGTATATTGATGCCGATGATAGCAGTGGGTGCCGAGGTGTTCCCAGAGATATTGTTAAGCCTCCAATGGAGCCAGCGGGCATGAACTTTTTAGTGAATCAGCTCAATGCCCAGCCCTTGCTGAATTGGATGGACTCTATGAATTACTTCATTACAGGCAATGATTACTCTTACACATTGGGTGTAGAGAAAAACCCTTGGTACATGGCCTATATGGGTATTGAAGCCAAGACTGTTTCAAAGCCCATTTTTTTTCCCTTTGGCAATGGTGTTGAACTCAGGGCGCGTGCATTTGCCAAGCCGTTTGGAGGGCGTATGGGCCCTTGGTATTATAATACTTGGCCTTCATCGGCGGCCAACTCTTCTGGAGAACGGGTGGACAAAGTGGTTCCGGCCAGGCTCAATCCCACGGGTGGATTTCTAGATGGATCAGACACAGAGAGACTGCCT
The DNA here is from genome assembly GCA_030432925.1 of Bdellovibrionia bacterium. Classification (GTDB taxonomy): domain Bacteria; phylum Bdellovibrionota; class Bdellovibrionia; order Bdellovibrionales; family UBA1609; genus JABSOQ01. The sequence goes on from JAUILT010000095.1 coordinate 9,938, forward strand.
GATTATGCAAAGTACCCCGGAGACGTATTGGGGTTAAAGTCTTACATGGCACAAAATGCATTGAATAGCTTTGGACGAGATTTGGACGATGACAGCGAATGGAATATAGATTGGTATTCAGATGTGTGGAAAAATATTGAACAGTCTGTCCCAGCAACGGGTGATCGGCTGGCATGGGACCGATTTGCAAATGCGGCTCCCATATTGAGACAATACGAAGTGGCCGCTCTTGCTCCGGATTTATTTGATATCACCTACTATTCCATTGAGCCTAATTTTTATGGCAATTACCTGAGAAACCTACAGGCTGTAAAAAACAAAATCTTTTCTGACCCCAGTATTATGCTGAGAGGAGATTTGGGTTCTCGACCGGGGACAGGGCTAAATACTTTTTCTGTACAAGATCAAATTCGCGCTGCGGAATCATCGGTGCCGGGTGTATCCGGCAATATCAGAAAGCCTCAGCCTTTTTATTTTGTTCGAGACCAAACGGACTTACTTACGGACTGGATGTCAGGGCCGAACCATGGTGCTCCCGACAACTATTCACAGATTGATGACAAGTATTTTGGCGAGTGTCAAATTCCTGATAAAACACTAGGCTCTACAGATCCCGGTGTGACAGCCCAGCCAGGCTCTTGTCTGGCTCGAGGGGGGCGTACGGGGTACTCAGTAAAGATTATTTCTAAAGAAGCTCTCCTCTCGGATCAATGGGAGATCGGCGGTGGTAACGAAAAAGGGGCCATCAAAAACCCACCGCCGGATAATACTGATACTACTGGTTGGCAGTCCTTTTAGACGGCTCTCCGTTTTTGAGGTTGGTGAGTAAAAACTACCGCCCCTCCGGGTTGGTGTTTCCTGAACGCCCTCGCATCCAGCTCGTCCCCCTTCGGGGCGAGCTTTCAGGAAACCAAAGAGTCTGTTTTTCTATAGGTCTCGCGGCCAGGAAGGCCGTGAGAAGGCTCTATCAGGATGCAAAACAGCGATCTATCCGGATCAGCCTTTGTAAATAAGAAGCTGTCCAACCCTTGAAACCTTGAGGCTATGCGCCCTTTTTCGTCATCTCTCTGTAAAGACTGTGCCCACCGTGCTGATTGAACTCTAAACACACGATCGTAGTTATCAAAAAAAGTGGAGTCATTTCTTGACAAGGTTTTTTTATTTCCACAATGGCCTCTATGATTTTAATTTTTAGATATCTATTGTTTTTCATTCCAAACCTAAATGAAACGTTGCGATCGTCATCTGAAGCCAGCAAAGAGATTGTTTCTGTTTAATATGTCACCCTTTAAAAAACCTCTTCTAAAAAACCATGTTATATATTCATTGGACTTTTAAAAGGAGGCATTTTTAATGCATGCGACT
>JAUILT010000002.1 GCA_030432925.1 Bdellovibrionia bacterium
GAAAATTTTGACGGAAGAAGGCCTATGGTGGACCCTTTCAGAGTAGGAGAAAAAATTCGATTCTCCATGACCTACTTCAACATCACAGCTGGTTATATGGATCTTCTGGTGAAGCCTTTTGTTCAGGTCAATGGGAAAAAGGCTTATCATTTTGAAGTAGATATCAAATCTAGCTCTTTCTTTAATAGAATTTATGCTGTGGATGACAAAGCTACTACTTATCTTGATTATGAAACTCTTTTGCCCTTTAACCTGGATATTCGCGTTCGAGAGAGTAAGCAAATTAAAGAGATCCGTTCTTTTTTGAATAATGAAACTCTTGAGGGGTCTTATTGGGAAAAAAAGGTAACCAAAGATAAGGTTGAGCAAGAAAAGAGTATGAAGTGGGAAATTAAACCCTACAGTCAAAATGTGATCAGTGCTGTTTATTATCTGAGAACCTTTACCTTGGTTCCTGGTAAAGAGTTGGCTTTTCGAGTCGCTGATGACGGTAAGAATTACATGTTCAAGGGAAAGGTTCTAAGAAAGGAAAAGCTGAAAACAGAAATTGGAAAACTAGATACTATTGTTGTGAAGCCGGAAATTTCTATAGGTGGGGTGTTTAAGCCAACAGGAGATATTCTTATTTGGTTAACTGATGATGACAGAAAGTTTCCTGTTAGGATTGAATCTAAAATTAAAATTGGAACTATTATTGCCAAATTAAAAAGTCTAGATAAGGGAGTGAGTGAGTAAGAGAATTTTTTGAAGTAGATTTATAATTATAATTCCAACTATTTTTTCAAAAATAATTTCGTCATCAAAACACAAAATTATTTACAGACCCATAATATTTTGATTCGCCCACAACTCAACTCCAAAAATCCTAAAAAATTTAAACCAAATCAGTGTAATTTGAAGTCTAGTTTCTTTGGTTTTTAGACCTAAGTACCGTCTCATTTTTCAACAATGTTTGAAAATGAACCGATAGGGTGGTCATGGAAGTGCTAGGTAAGTTATTGAAAACAAAAAATAAACTTGTTTTGTTTTTTTTATTTTTGAATCTTTTAGCTTGCTCCGATAAAAAGGGTTCTTTTCTTCAAGTTCCAGAGGGAGTCGCTGCGGAGTCAGAGCAGTATATCGTCGTTGCAAGTGGTGATACCAACACGAGGAGTGTTGTTTCATACGATCTTACTGGTCAGTTAGTTGCAGTTATCAAAAATTTTCTTTTGGATGTGGGTACTGTAAGAGGTCTTTCCATATTGGGTCCATCAGAGATTCTCGTCGCTTTGGACAACACTGATCGGCTTCATTACCTGAACTGGAATCCTGATGATGGAGTTGTTGAAGATGAATTTTTTACTGGACTGGGAGGAAATGTTTATGATGTTGAATCTGACTCTAGTGGTAATAGCTATGTGATCTATTCCAACCAAATTAGAATGTATGACTCCAATGGCGTGCAGAATGGGAACCCCTACATAAACACGACACTAGGGTCTTGTGTATTAAGTAATCCCAGAGGGCTTCACTATGTTTCTGATGGTCGGTTGATTGTCACAAATCAGGGGGGAAGTGATAATATTAATGTCTACGATATATCAGACCCTCTCAATGCGACATGCTTGAGTTCAGAAGCCGTGGGAAATAATCCCTATGGAGTGGTACTTCATTCAAATGGAACTTTATATTTTGTCACACAGGGGGATGATCAAGTCTATAGTGCCAATGTAGATGGAAGTAGTACAACAGTAATTTTTTCAACGAACCTTGCTGTTTTGAACAACCCTACGGCCATTTTGGAGTTACCGAATGGAAACCTTGCTGTGGCATCTTCTGGTACAGACCGTGTTTGGGAGATGGACGTTAATGGCACTATTATAGGCTCGCAACCATTAATTATAGATCCGACGAGCCTTAACATAACTGATATGGAAATAATGGATGTTTCGAACTAGGTTGCTGGTCATTTTATTTTTACTGACTTTTTGTCGGGTGTCCTGGGCATTTGGAGAGATTAGTTTTGGTGCCCAACTGGGACAGGCTGGTTTGGGAATCACTAATGATGATGGAACAGTGGCTTACTACGATGGACTTGCCTTTCAGGGGAACACAGGAGTCAATTTTTTCAGAACCAAAAAATCCTCATTGGGCTTGAACTTTAACCTCAATTACCTGGATATTGAAAATCGAGCGAACAGCAGCATACAGAGAGAGTCAGGAAGGCACTTAGGGTTGGGGGTTGATTTAAGTGTGCGTTTTTATCGTTTTTCTGCTGGGTATGACTACTTTTATGAAGATGCCAAGCACTACTGGGTAGGTAATTTGAACAATGATTACAATAACTTTAAGTATATAAAAACCGGATGGCATGCAGGGTTGGACTTTAATGTTTCTAAATCCACCCGCTTGGGATTGATTTACTCAAATCACACAGCGACACTCCCAAAGTCAGAAATGAGATCTACAAGTGATCTCAAACTGGAGGAGTCCACTTTTTATATTCGAGTTTCTGTTTCAACAGACGAGACTATCGCTGATTTTTTCTCATATATATTTGGTGCAAAAAACACTGGACGTTAGTCAGATCTTATTAGGATCATTCTGTTTGAATGAATCTCCACGCCATAAGTCCAAAACTAGTGTGGCCCATGAAATGGAATCTTTCAATATCATTTATAATAAGATCTATGGAGATGAAAAGTTGTCGTCACTTTAATGGTTACAGACCCTGTGGTTTTAGCTCCACCTGTGATGCTCACTGCCCACACTTTCAAGCTGTAAAAAAAAGAGCTCTTGTTCTGGGGCTTGGGGCCATGGGAGCTGTTTTACGAGCAACATCTATTCTTCCAGCATTGGTTCGAAAGTATCCTGGAGTTCAAGTGACGTGGATAACAGAAAAATCCACGACTTTTCTACTTAATAATAACCCTTTGATTGATCAGGTTTTAAGTTGCTCCTTTGATGATGTTTTGAAAGTTGAGGGGCAAGAGTTTGATCTGGTCTTTGTCATGGACAAAGACCAACGAGTGGGAGGACTTTTACATCGTATTTCATGGAGAGAACTTTACGGATTTAAGGTGAATTCACGGTATGGAGTGATTGAACCTGCAAGTGTGGAATCTAGAGAACTTTATGAAATAGGCCTTAATAATTATAAAAAATTTTTTGAAAATAAAAAATCAGAAATTCAGCTACTGACAGAGGCTTTTGGTCTGACCTGGAAAAAAGATCCCTATGTGTTGGAGCTAAATTGCAAAGAGATTTTAGAATCACAAAGGCTTCGCCGTAAATGGTTGGGCGAAGGCAAGGCTTTAGTGGGTCTTAATACAGGCTGTAGTTCTACAATTCCATTTAAAAAACTTTCGATCAAAGGTCATCGTCAATTAATTAGAAAAATGCGTCAGCAGCTCCCTCCTGGTGTGGAAATTGTTCTCTTGGGTGGCCCTGAAGATACAATTCGCAACCGGCAAATTGGACTGGGGCTTAATGTTTGGGAGAGTTCGACAGAGGGTGGACTTCGTGAGGGGCTGATAAGTGTCAATGCCTGTGATATTGTCTTCAGTGGAGACAGTCTGGGAATGCATATGGCCATTGCTTTAAGAAAGTGGGTTGTGGCCTGGTTTGGGCCTACCTGTGCTCAGGAAATAGAGCTTTACGGACGTGGTGAAAAGATTATCACTGAGGCCGGGTGTCACCCTTGTTGGAAGAGGGTTTGTGAAAAAACACCTATGTGCTATGATCAAGTAGATCTCAACAAAGCAGTGGAAGCCATTGAAAGAGGGTTGAATTGCATATTGTCGTCATCCAGACAGCCTTTCTTGGAGACCTTTTCCTGAGTATTCCTTTACTCAGGAACCTGAAGATTCATTATCCGGGTTGTAAAATAACATTGATTGCCAGGCAGGGCTTGGGGTCGGTTTTTCAGCTCGCTGGTCTGGTAGATCAGATTTTTGACATTCAAAAAAGTAATTCCTCTAGTTATAGATCAGCTATAGAGGTTCTCAGAGGGCAGAGCACGGACCTTTTGATTTGCCCCCACAAAAGTATCCGCTCTGGGTTGATGGCCTGGAAGATCAAAGCCTCAGGTGATAAGGTCGGTTTTTCCCAGTGGTGGAACTTTCTGGTTTTTTCTAAAGCTACAGCTTACCCCTCTCACTTGCCAGATGCTCTTCGGCAGATGTCTTTGTTAGCTTTGGTAAATGAGGACTTTAGGTTGAAATTTGAATCTTTAGCTTATCGTGAAGATATGAAAAATAGTCTTGAAAAGGGTGAGTCTGTGGACTTTCGAGCCGTTGAAATTCCCGAATGGGCTCAGATGAGGCTGGAAACCTTTGTGTCAAAAAAACCTCGTGAGAAAAATATTATTGTAGCGCCCGGGAGTGTCTGGAAGACAAAAAGGTGGACAGAGTCTGGTTTTACAGAAGTTATCAGGAGGTTTTTAAGCGAAAACTACAATGTAATTCTTATGGGTTCACAAGTTGAACATGCCTTGTGTGAGTCCATTCGAAAAAAAGTTCCACAGGCTTTGAATCTGAGTGGGCAAACTTGCTTGGAAGACAGTTTAAAATTGTTGGCAAAGAGTCAGTTGCTGATTAGTAACGACAGTGGAGCCATGCATTTAGCCTCTTCGGTTGATACACCTGTTGTTTCTGTCTTTGGTCCCACCACTCTTGATATTGGATATAGACCTTGGAATCCAAAGTCTATTGTCATTCAAAAGGACTTGAGTTGTCGTCCCTGTGGCAAGCATGGTCACAAGGAATGTCCTTTGGGGACGCATGAGTGTATGAAGAGTATTGAGCCAGAACAAGTTGTAGAGGCAGCTCAGCAGCTTTTGTAGATCTATTCTTCAGTGTATTCCTTTACATTGATTTCATACTTTTTAATCTTTCGAAGCAGAGTGTTCTTGGGGATATTGGCAAAAGCCACTGTCTTGTTAATTCGGCCTTTATTGGCTTTAAGGGCTTTGATAATAAACTCTTTTTCAGTTTCTTCTTTGAAGCGATCAAAATCCAACGGTCCAGAATAATGAGTGGGGAAGTCAATTTCTACATTTGATCCATCGGCCATCTTGATGCTGTCAGGAATACTTGGAAGACTGATCATCTCGGTTTTTTCTAGAATAAAACTACGTTCAATAACATTTTCTAACTCACGGATATTTCCAGGCCAATGGTATTTTTTTAATTGATCGAGAGCATCCTGACTCATGCCTTTGAGGTTTCGAGAGTGAGTCTGATTAAACCGTTTAATAAAAAAATTCACCAGACCGTCCATATCATCAATGCGCTCTCTTAATGGTGGCATGAAGATTGGCATGACATTGAGTCGATAAAAGAGGTCCTCTCTAAAGGCTCCATCTTCGATCATTTTTTCTAAGTTTCTATTGGTAGCGGCAATAATGCGGGCATTGGTTTTTACTTCACGATTACTGCCCACAGGAACAAATTTTCTCTCCTGAAGGACTCGTAGAAGTTTAACTTGCATATCAGGCTTTAACTCTCCAATTTCATCCAAAAAGATTGTGCCTTTTGTTGCCATTTGGAATTTGCCAATTTTTCTTTCGTGGGCCCCTGTGAAAGCGCCTTTTTCATGTCCAAAGAGCTCGCTTTCCATGAGGTTCTCGGGAATGGCTCCACAGTTGATAGCAACAAACTCTCCATGCTTTCTGGGAGAGTTCAAGTGAATGGCGTTGGCGACCAATTCTTTTCCAGTACCGTTTTCACCACGGACAAGGACTGTAGTTTCTACTTGGGACAAACGATGAATTAAGTCATAAACTTCGTGCATTTTTGTAGAAGATCCAACAAACTCGGTTTCGGTATCTTCATCCATAATAGGACTTGAAAGAGCCAGATTATTAACGACATCCCTTGTGGACATGGCCTTTTTAATCATTTCAATGAGTTTCTCTGGCTGAACAGGTTTTTCCACATAGTCATAGGCTCCAACTTTGATGGCTTGAACAGCGTCCTCAAGGTTTGCGTGTGCAGTCATAATCAGCACAAAGACCTTTGGATCCACTTGTTTGATTTTTTCTAAAGCCTCAAGTCCATCCATTTCAGGCATTCTGACATCCATTAATATCAGGTCGTAGCTGTGTGAGCTGGCTTTGATCAAGGCGTCTCTGCCATTGTCAGTTTCCTCAATGACAAATTCAAACTCAGGCACTGAAGATTGAAGTACGTGAGCCACAGTTTTTCGAAGTTCAGCCTCATCATCAACAATTAGGACTTTCAAAAGTGTTTTCATATTGTGGCTCCTATAGACTGGAGGGGGAGTGGTGCTCCACCCTCCTCATGAATGGGAAGTCGAAAACCGATTTTAGTTCCCTCTCCCGGCTGGCTTTCCAAAAAGACTCGGCCACCGTGAAGTTCAATAAAGTACTTCACAAGGTATAGGCCAATTCCTGAGCCTTTGGTATTCATTTTTTGGTTTTCTCCGCGATAGAATTTTTGAAAGATTTTCTCCTGGTCTTCTTTCTTAATGCCACTCCCATTGTCTTTGACAGAAAAGATCATCTGATCGTCAATTTCCTGCGATCGAACCTCTACCAGCCCTCCTTGGGGAGTGTATTTGATAGCGTTGTCAATGAGGTTTAATATTACTTCCTGTATAAGAATAGCGTCAAATTCTAGAGAGAACATGGGTTCCAGGTTTTCTTTCAGTTGAATCTCTTTTTGGGCAGCGAGTGGTCGAACCTGTTGAATCACTGTTTCGATAATTTCATTGATATCTGATGCTTCTTTATTTAATCGAAAATCTTGGGATTCAATGCGGCTGACTCTGAGAATAGACTGAATGTAGCGGTGGAGTTCAGAGCTCTCTCTGCGTAATGATTCCAGCCCATCAATGGTTTCTTTGCTTTGGCTTTGAGTCATGAGTCGGTCGCAAATGGCCTGGATTTTTGCAATAGGAGTTTTGAGATCATGGCTAATAAGGCTGACAAAGTTGTGTTTCAGTTGCTCCACTTCGAAGAGGTATTTTTTTTCTTGTTGCAGTCTCCAGTTGATATTTTCTTTCAAGGTTAGCTGATACCCAAGGAATATAATATAAGCGACTCCCATCATGGCCAGAGGGGGAAAGATAGGAACCCAGATATACCAGGAGTCAAAAACCCAAAGAGAGAACGCCGTCCACCCGGTGCCCAGCCAGAATAAAAAAACTAGAGCCGCTGACTGGGGATAGGACAACAACAACCATAGCACTATAAGTAGGTTTATAATAAGATACAGTAGCATCCATAAAAATGCTGGTTGCACGATCCATTTTTCATTGAGGTAATTGTCGGCGGAATTTGCGATCACTTGAGACAGAGGCATATTCCCAAAAGGTGTACTTAACCATTGGGTCGAGGAGTCCGAGGAGCCAATAATAACAATTTTGTTTTTGAGAAGGTTTTGAGAGTCAGGATGGTTCAGGTCCTGAGGTTTTATAATGGGGTAACTAAAGCGTTGTCCAAGAAAATTAATTACTTGAGCTTCTCCGGGAAGTAAAAACTTCTGAGAGGGATCATTGACAGTAGCAATCTGAATCAACCGGTGAATAAAATGAGGAATTTCAGAAATAGGTTGAGAGAAACGTCGAACCACACCATCTTCGTCTTTTGGGAAGTTTAGAACCCCAACATTATAGCCATAATTGCTGGCAGTCACTGGCAGAATGGGTCGATTATCAGCGTCCATCTTGGCAGCCCAAACAATTCTTTGATCGGAAAGAGCTTCAGGCAGATTCACCATATTTTCATCTGGAGGAAAGAAAAAGCTAACTCCCACGGCTTTGGGATTTTGCTTGAGGACTCTTTGCAGGAGAGACTCTAGGGCCACGGGGTTCCAGAAAAAACGATCGTTGATGCTGGAGTACTCCTTGAGGGCCTTCAGTAGGTTTCTATCATTTCCGCTCTCAGGCATCCAGTCCTTGCTGGAAAGGTTGAGAATGACAATTTGTGAATCTACTGGCTGAGACCCGCGAATATGAAAGCGCTGATCAAAGCGGCTGCGCTGATCCAGCAAGAGGGCTCCAATTCCAAGAGCCAGGCAGAGCAGGGCTCTTAGCCAAATAGCTTTGGTTTGCCAAAGCCATCGGTTGGTTTTTAAGAGTATCAGGCGAATCACCCGGTTCCATGGCGTCATAATAACGCTTCGTACCAAAAAAGCTTAAAAATAGCAATGGGTGGAAGTGTAAAAACTTGGTATTTTCAAGGAGATGAATACATTTTCTGGCATTGAACAGTTATCGACCCCTCTCACTCCCAGCGTGGTGACTATTGGTAATTTTGATGGCCTTCATTTGGGACATCAGGAGCTGATTCGTCGCTTGAAATCCTATGCTAAAAAATATAAGGCTTCTAGCGTAGTTCTCACCTTTGACCCTCATCCTTTGGAGGTATTGGCTCCAGAGCTGGGGCATATGAGGATTTTTACTAAGCAGGATTTGCAAGAGCAATTGCAAGAGTGGGGTGTGGATGTTCTTAATATTCAAGCTTTTTCTAGTGATTTTGCAAAGACTTCTGCAGAAGAGTTTTTAGAGAATTACCTCTGGAAGCCATTTCAGCCTCACGCTCTTGTTGTGGGCCATGATTTTGCTTTTGGAAGCGATCGCACAGGGACTCTAGTTTTTTTAAAAGCATGGTGTAAAAAAAGGGAGATTGAACTGGAGATCGTTGAGCCCATAGAAATGGACAAAGTCGTATCCAGTTCTCGAATTCGACAGTGTATTCGACTGGGTGAAATGAAGGATGTGGCAGCCATGTTGGGCCGTGCTTACTACGTCAGTGGAACAGTGGTGAGAGGTGAGGGACGTGGGAGAACGATAGGAGTTCCAACAATCAATCTTCGTCTCTTGTCAGATATCCAGCCGGCTCCTGGAGTTTATGTGACAGCTGTACATGTAGACGGAAAATGGCTTCCATCAGTATCTAATATAGGGTGCAAACCCACTTTTCAGAAAAGTAAGGAACATAAAGTTTTCACTGTAGAGACACATATTCTAAATTTTTCTTCGAATCTTTATGGAGAGACATTGAGAATTCGGTTTCACCAGCGTCTAAGAGATGAAAAGCGATTTTCTGGGCCAGAGGAGCTGGTAGCCCAAATTAAAAAAGATATTTCTGCTGCCAAAGCCTGGTTTGAAGAGGTGAACTGATGAAGTGGTGTGTGGCAGGTTATGACTTTGAAGAGAGTCGCTATTTATTTTTAAGTGATTGGATGAAAAAACAGGGGGTGGAAAACACGCTTGAGATTTTAGAAATGTCACCTACTGAATTTACTGATAACTTTCATTCGCTGAAAGAAAAATTTGATCAAATTCGCATTGAAAAACCATTTAGAAATGAAGCCTTTCTTGAGACAAAAAAAAATGAAGCTGGGATGATCTTGTTGAAGACAGCAGATTGCTTTTTTAGAGATAATCAAGGGGGCTGGTGGTTGAGGTCACCTCTTTATGAAGGGGCTTCCAATATACTGAGTCGGCAGAAGTCTAACTTGAGAGTGGATCATTCGGCTCTTATTGTGGGCGTTGGTGGAGCCTCAAGGGCTATTATTGCAGCACTAGTGAAAGTGGGGTATCAGACATTCAATATTACGAACGCATTTGATGACCAGGCGACCGAGTTGATTGCTGAATTAAGAAGGATGTACTTTAGTGTTCGATTTAAATTTGTTTCTCAAAGTCAGTTGGTTTTATTGCCGGGAACCAATAGTATTGTTGTCAACTCAACGCCATTGATTGACAACAATGATATTCTCGATGAATTGCATTATTTTAACTTTTTGATTCCCAAAGGTTTGGTTTGGGATTTAACCATTACCCCAATTGATACACCTTTGACCAAGGAAGCTACAGAGATTGGTGCTCAGATTTACAGAGGGTATGAATTTGCTGCTGCGACAGATGTGGTTTGGTTGGGGTGGGTCTGCCCCGAGAGGGCTTTCAATGAAAAAAAACTTAGCCAGGATATGAAAGAGTATTTGCAAATAAGTCGTTGATTGTTGCATTTGCAGAACTGGATATTTGACTAATTTTCAGACACTTACTTACAAACTACGACCATAGTCCAGTTACATAAATTGTCACCCCGATGTACGCTAGGAGAGTGGACGACTGTTTAGGAACTCAGCTTATTCGTTTTTGAGGGGTTAAAAGAGAGAGCAATGGGGTCAAGAAAAGGGTTGGGTGAGCTTCTTGTAAAAGAGAATCTCATTGAAATCAAACAGCTTGAAGAAGCAAGAAAAGAGCAAAAGAAGTCTGGAGGGCGTCTGAGTAGTGCTCTGATCCGGCTTGGTTATGTTCGTGATGCTGAGCTAGCGGAGTTTCTTGGTCAACAATACAATGTTCAGACGATTGATCTTGGAAGTTTTGATATTGATCCTAACGCCATTAAGATGGTGAGTCGGCAGATTTGTGAAAAACACTCAGTGATTCCTGTTTCTAAGGCAGGTAATTCCCTCGTGGTGGCATTTTCTGACCTTTCTAATATGATTTATATTAAAGATGATTTGGCGATTCTGACTCGTCATAAAATTGAGGTGGTGGTCGCAGCAGAAACAGCCATTCAAAATGCCATTGAGAGATACTATCCAGACGGTTCTTCTAAAATGGAATCGGTCATGTCAGATCTTGAAGATGCTGAAGAGTCTTTTGTTGTTAATAAAGCAACTATTGCTGAAATTGTGGATGAAGTTGGAGATGACGAAGGGCCTATCGTAAAATTTGTGAACATGATGTTAGCTGAAGCTATTAAGAGTAGGACTTCGGATATTCATGTAGAGCCTTATGAAAAGAGGTTTCGTATTCGGTTTCGAATTGATGGGCGTTTAGTAGAAAAAGTGCAGCCCCCTCCGGGTGCAGCGAATGCTATTATCAGTCGCTTAAAGATTCTCAGTAAACTCGATATCAGTGAAAGAAGAAAGCCCCAAGATGGTCGTCTAAAAGTGCGCTTGAGAAGTGGTAAAGAGGTGGACTTTCGAGTGAACTCTACTCCGGTGATTTTTGGAGAGAAAGTGGTTTTACGCCTTCTGGATAAATCCAATTTACAGGTAGATTTGACCAAGCTGGGGCTTGAAAGGTCACAAATGGATGTCTTTTTAGAAGGAATCAATGCTCCACAGGGAATGGTATTAATTACTGGTCCTACGGGTTCAGGAAAAACCACAACAATTTATTCAGGTCTAGCGGAACTCAATAATCCTGATACCAACGTGTCTACAGCAGAAGACCCGGTGGAGTTCAACCTTGATGGAATTAATCAAGTGCAGGTCAATCCTCAAATTGGCTTTACCTTTGCAGATGCTCTTCGAGCCTTTCTTCGTCAGGATCCAGAGGTAATTATGGTGGGTGAGATTCGTGACCTGGAAACTGCGCAGGTGGCTTACAAGGCAGCTTCTACGGGCCATCTTGTTGTATCTACGTTACATACCAATGATGCTTCAGCAACTGTGGCTCGCCTTGTGGATATGGGAATTGAGCCTTATATGGTGTCCGAAGCAACGTCACTTATTTTGGCTCAACGACTGATTCGTCGAGTATGTAATAAGTGTATTGCTGATCACTCTGTGCCGGACGAGGTATTGATAAATTTAGGAGTTGCTGAGGACAAACTGGGAAACTTCAAAATCCTTAAAAAAGGTGAGGGCTGTGAAAACTGTATGGGTACTGGAACTGCTGGTCGAGTGGCTATTTTTGAAGTAATGCCTTTTAATGCCCAGGTTCGTGAAGCTATTATTAATGGTGCTACAGCATTGGAGTTAAAGAGGCAGGCTGTACTTGAAGCAGGTATGATTACTCTCAGGCAATCAGCGCTATTAAAGCTCAGTCAGGGGCTGACCACCGTTGAAGAAGTTCTTAACGGTACACTCAAGGATGAATTATGATATCCTTGCATCAATTGCTAAAGTCAGCTGTTAAACAGGATGCATCAGATCTACATATTGTTGCGGGGTCGGCGCCTGTTCTTAGAGTTTCAGGGCGCATTGTTCGTGTGAAAACAGGAGCATTAACTGGTGAAGAAACGAAAAAGCTTTGCTACTCGATTCTAACAGAGTCCCAAAAGAGTCGGTTTGAGGCTACCAAGGAGTTAGACTTCAGTTTTGGAATTAAAAATATGGCTCGTTTTCGTGCAAATCTTTTTGTACAAAAAGGAGCTGTATCTGGGGTGTTTCGACGAATACCTATGCATGTTCCTTCCGTGGATGAATTGGGGTTGCCTAAGGCCATTGTCAACTTAGTGCACTTTCCAACGGGTTTGGTATTAGTTACTGGCCCGACAGGGTCGGGAAAATCTACAACTATTGCTGCACTCATTGATAAAATCAATGCTGAGAGACGTGGGCATATTATTACTTTGGAAGATCCTATTGAGTATGTTCACGAACATAAAAATTCTATTATTAACCAAAGGGAAGTAGGGACTGATACGGTTAACTTTAAGACAGCTTTAAAGCACGTGCTTCGCCAAGATCCGGATGTTTGTCTTATGGGTGAGCTGCGAGACTTGGAAACTATTGAAGCAGCACTAACTATTGCAGAAACAGGTCACCTAGTTTTTGCTACGCTTCACACCAATTCAGCGATTCAGACCATTAATAGAATTGTTTCGGTTTTTCCAACAGATCAACAAGATAGAATTCGTGCTCAGTTGAGCTTTACCTTGAATGCTGTTGTCAGCCAAAGGTTGATGCCCTCTATTAAAGGTGGCCAGGTTTTGGCCATTGAGCTTTTGGCGTTGAACTCTAGCGTAAGAAATCTAATTCGAGAAAACAAACTTCATCAAGTGTATGGAATGATGCAGGTAGGACAGGATAAGTCAGGAATGATGACAATGAACCAGTCTTTGGCCAATTTGATATTGAAGCGAAAAATTGAAATGAAGCAGGCATTTTCATTAACGGATAATCCAGATGAGTTGGATAAACTTTTGAAAAAGGCTGGGATTTAAAGGATATAACTGATGCCAACGTTCATATTCCAGGCCAAAGCCATTAATGGAAAAGTTGTCAGCGGAGAGCTGGATGCAACCAATGATGTTGAGGCTAGAGTTAAACTCCGAAGTCAAAAATTGATACCTATTAAAATCAAAGCTAAAGGTGCCTCTAATATCGAAGAAAAGACCGGAGGCTTTAGCTTTGGAGGTGACTCAGTTAAATCTGAGGACTTACAGGTTTTCACAAGACAGTTTGCAGTCTTAGTCAATGCAGGAGTTCCTGTTGTTCAAAGCTTACAATCTATGGCGGAGGGAGGGCGGAGCCCGGCACTTACACGTGCTATTCGCGTGGTTCTGGCAGAAGTTGAAAAAGGAAAACGATTGGCAGAGGCCTTAGCAATGAAGCCTTCTGTCTTTGATGATATGTATCGTAATCTGGTTCGTGCAGGTGAAGAGGGCGGTGTGCTTGATGAGGTATTGGTTCGGCTTGCAGACTATATTGAAAAAGCCACTCAGTTACGAAAAAAAATAACCAGTGCCCTGTGGTATCCAGCTATTATTATTCTTGTGGCCTTTGGCGTGATTGCGGGAATTATGACCTTTGTAATTCCTCAGTTTGTGGATATGTTCTCTAGCATGGGGCAGGAGCTTCCCACACTGACGGTTTTTGTGATTAATACCAGTAATTTTTTTGTATCTTACTGGTTTGTTATTTTAGCAGTTTTGATTGGTGTTCCTTTAGCTGTGAAACAGTATTACAAGACCGATGATGGTCGAAAATTTATTGATGAAATTCTTTTGATGATTCCGGTGATGGGAGACCTTGTTCAAAAAGGAGGAATTGCCAAAATTTCACGAACATTATCAACCTTGCTTGGAGCTGGTGTAAGAATTATGGACTCCATTGATATTGCCGCTACAACAGCTGGAAATGTGGTATTAGAAAGGGACATTCTTAAAGCTAAGGATGCCATTGCTAAAGGAAAAAATCTAGCAGAGCCTTTAAGTCAGTCGAAGCACTTTCCCAAAATGGTTTGTCAGATGATTAAAGTGGGGGAAGATACAGGAAACCTGGATGCTATGTTGGCAAAAATTGCAGACTTTTATGAATCTGAAGTGGAGGCCACTGCTGATGCAATGACAAGTCTAATTGAACCACTATTGATGGTATTTTTGGGAGGCATTATTGCAGTAATTGTTGTTGCAATGTATCTTCCTATTTTCACCATGGCGAGTGCTGTTGGATAACAGGGGAAAAGATGAGTTCAAAAATGGTGAGTGAAAGAGCTTTAAAGTTAGTACCTTCTCCGGAGCATTGGAGTCTTGCAGAGCAATCACTATTAATTCACGCGGTTCGTACAGGTATTCTTTATATTATTTTATTTGCTGTTATTACATACCAGTTATTTCAAAGAGAATTTATCAATGTTTCGGTATGGCTTCCAGTTTATATGACTCTAGTTCCTGCATTTGTTTTGAATACTGGTTATCTTGTATTCTTTGAAAAGATCAATCTTCATAAACTTTGGGGCTTTTCACTTTTTGCCCTGGATGCAGTCGTTTTTTCTTTATTGATTCATTTCACAGGGGTGCAAGGATCTCTGTTCTTTCTTTTGTACTTGATTAATATAGTACTTGCAGGTTTTTTATTTTCTCGCTGGACAGTGTTTACGCTGGCATTCTGGACAAGTCTTACTTACAGCGTTTGTCTATTTTTTGACACAGGGTTTGTTGGCCAAGCTTTTTATGTCAACCTTCTTTTTAATAATGCCGCACTTTTGGCTGTAGCAGGATTGAGTTCATTACTGAGTGATCAGTTTAGCCTATTGGGCGAGCGGATTCAGGAGAGCGAAAAGAAAATTGAAGTTCTTGAAGACCTCAATTCACTGATCGTAGGAAATATTGGATCTGGTTTAATGACACTCAATAGCAGGCTTCAAGTTGTTACAGGAAATCAGTCCGCCTCTGACATTCTTCAAGACAAAAACCTTGTGGGTCAGTCTCTAAGCTCGGTGTTTCCTCAGGTATTTCGTAGTATCCAATCGGATAAAGTGGGTCAATCAAAAGGGACTGCTCAACGTTTAGAAGTTGTCTATGAGATAAGCTCAGAGAAAAAACTCATTCTGGAGACAATTATTAGTCCCCTTGTTTCTGCTGACGGGCAGTTTCATGGATACCTTATTTTATTTCAAGATCTCACTGAGCTGAAACAAATGGAAAAGCAAGTTAGGCAGCAGGACAAATTGGCTGCTGTGGGTCAGTTGGCGGCGGGTATTGCCCATGAAATTCGAAACCCTCTAGCTTCTATCAGTGGAAGCATTCAGTTATTGGTTGCTAACCCTGATACCCTCAAAGACGAGGACCTCAAGTTGATGAGAATTGTTTTGAGGGAGATTGACCGGCTGAACGGATTAATTAATGAGTTTCTTGAATTTGTGCGTCCAGATGTTCAGGCAAATGAGTCGGTGATGGTGGGAGACTTGATCCAGGAAGTTCTTGAGATGATTCGCTTCAACAAAGGACTTCCTCAGGGGGTTGAGCAAAAAGTAAACTTAGTTTCAAGGATGCCTGTGCTTGGCCACAGGGATAAGCTCAAACAGGCTTTTTTGAATATCATTATTAACGCTTATCAGGCAATGGCGGACTCTCAAGAAAAAACTTTGAGTGTTCAAGCTTATGATGAGTCCAGTGTTTTGAAGGTGGTTATTTCTGATACAGGTATTGGAATGGATGAAAAAACTATAGAGAGGATGTTTGAACCTTTTCTCACTACAAAACCCAAAGGGACAGGGCTTGGGCTCGCTATTACTCATAAGGTTTTGGAGTCTCATGGAGCCACTGTATGGGTAGAGTCCAAACAGGGAAAGGGAACAGATTTTTATATTGAGTTTCCATTTGGAACGGGGCCACAGCCAAAAGAAGATGTAGCCAGTGAGCCAGCCTTTGGGACTGCTTGACATTGAAAAAACGGAAATTCCATCACAAAATAGAGAGATAACAAGGGGATACTGATGAAAGCACGAGTGCTCGTCGTCGACGATGAAGAAAGCATAAGAGAGTTTCTTGAAATCATGCTCAAAAAAGAGGGTTACGAGGTAACTTGTGTAGAGGATGGGCAACAGGCCTTAGACCTATTAAAAAAGAAGTCCGTAGACATGGTGATTTCTGATTTACAGATGCCCAACGTAACAGGGATAGAGTTACTGAAGCAGGTAAAAGACCAGTATCCAGATATGCTGTTTATGATGATCACAGCTTTCGGAACCACAGAGACTGCTGTTGAAGCAATGAAACTGGGAGCTTACGATTATATTACAAAGCCGTTTAAAATTGATGAAGTCAGAATTAACATTGCCAATGCATTGAGAAGTCAAAATTTAGAAGTTGAGAATCGGACCCTGAAAAAAGAACTCAAGCAGGAGTACAGCTTTCAGAATCTTGTTGGAAACTCTGAGGCTATGCATCGAATTTATGAATTGATTCGCAGAGTGTCTCAAACACCTACCAATGTACTGGTTACCGGTGAGAGTGGAACGGGTAAGGAAATGGTGGCTAAGGCCATTCACTATAATGGTCCTCTCAAAGATAAGCCTTTTGTGACAGTGAATTGTGGAGCTATTCCTGAATCTTTGATGGAATCTGAAATGTTTGGTCATAAAAAGGGATCCTTCACCGGTGCTGTTGCTGATAAGATAGGCTTATTTGAGGTCGCTGATGGAGGAACTTTATTTCTGGATGAGGTGGGAGAGTTACCGGTTACAATTCAGGTTAAACTACTGCGAGCTATTCAAGAGCGCGTGATTCGTCGCGTGGGGGGGACAGATGATACTAAAATTGAGGTTCGGATCATTGCAGCGACGAACAGGGAGCTGGAAGAGATGGTCAGTACTGGAGATTTTAGACAAGATTTATTTTATCGTTTGAACGTAATTAATATTAAAACCCCAGCTTTAAGAGAGCGCAAAGAAGATATCGCTTTGCTTGCTAATCATTTTTTAGAAAAATACAACCATCGCTTGAGCAAAGCGATTGGTGGCATTTCAGAAGATGCCATGGGTGTTTTACAAAAATATGACTATCCTGGGAACGTGCGTGAGCTAGAGAATGTCATTGAGAGAACGGTGGCACTGGAAGGTGGAGCTATGATTCTCCCTGAGAGCCTGCCTCCTTTTGTGAATACTCCCTCTGGTAGAAAGTTGGCCTCTAGTCATGAAATTGAAATCACTGAAGATGGAATCGATCTGGATAAAGTAGTTGGACAGATTGAAAAGGAACTCCTGGTAAAGGCGATTCACGCTTCTGGTGGAGTTAAAAAACGAGCCGCTAAGTTGTTAAATATCACCTTTCGATCGATGCGCTATCGAGTTGAAAAGTACAACCTCGGTACTCTTGGAGATGACGATGATGAAGAGTAAGCTCAACTTTGTTTTACCTGTCGCTGAGGCTTGTTTGTACAGAAGATACGCTGATTGCAGGGCTCCAGAAGGGATTAGAAAAAGGTAAAAAATTCATACTTTTTACCTGGTAGATACCTGTTTTGAGTTCACAGATCTCAACATAAAATTGACTTTCCAAATATTAGAAATTCCTCTAGGAATGGTTTTTTTAGGGGAGGGTTCTATGAAAATGATACTTCTATTCTTTTTTACTTCCATTACGTTTGCAAACTCGGAAAATATTATAGATGCTGTCTATGCAGAAATTAAGCGCGTAGATTTAAAAATGTGTAAGCCTATGGCGTATGACCAAGCTGAAGGGTATGCCGTTGAATGCTACTTTAAAAATGAAAGTTCGATCCATGCGATAGCGGCACGTAATACTGGATGGGGTGTCATGGATCCTGATGAGAAAGCAGATCTACTTTATAATGTTTGTGAAGGTTTTGATGTAGAAATACCTAAAGGATTAAAACCTGTGAAACCACTTCAAGGTTTGGCTAGTGATGTATCTATTTATGAAAAATATGATGGGGACTATGGTGATTATATAAATCGACTATTTGGTTCTGTGATTAAAACAGCGGACCGAGAGAGTATAGAGCAAAGCCCTTATATGAGTAATGGGGACCCAACGGTAAGTTCACTCTGTTTGCTCATTGATGAAGGCTCTCAATTAGTTCTGGGTTCTTATATTACTGTTTTCCAAGGTGGCCTCGATGAAAACGGTGAAGAAGCTGACATTAGCTGGACTTTCCGGATGCGTGCAGATAGTGAGGCAAGGCTATTAGTCAATGAGTCTGGAGGCTCATATGATGACCAATATTATGAGTGGTCTGGACATTGAAACTCAAGATTTCAATTAAAATTTGATAGAACCGTAGTGTTATTATACCTGTCCAGTTTGAATTTTCCGGATTGATTTGGCATAACAATCCCTATCATATTCCAGTGGTAGAAGATAAGCGAGGTTAAAATGGGCAAGCTACAATTAGCTCTGATTCCAATTTACATAATTTATATTTTTATTTTGGGATTTTATCAGTACAGAAAGCGAGTTTCGGCAGTCAGAAGTAAGAAGATCAATATTGATTATTTCAAGACCTATCAATTTGAGGCGCCTGAAGAGTTAAAAGTTTTGCAAAATCACTTCTCCAGCCAGTTTGAAGTTCCAATTCTTTTTATGGTAACTTGCCTAGCTGTAGTTGTTTTAGATAAGTCTTCTATATTTAATTTGGCATTGGGGTTTTTATTCATTTTATCCCGGCTTGCTCATTCCTATATTCATCTAGGGAGTAACAACTTGAAAAAAAGGGCTTTATCATTTGTTCTAGGTTTTTTTGTTATTTTAATTATTTGGATAAACATTCTATTTTTTGAGGTTTAAACATGAAGTCTTTAAAAAAAATTATTGCGCTTTTGCTTATTTTTTCGTCGGTTGCTGCGATTGCAAATTTCAATATGAATAAAACGGAATCTTCTGAACCGTATTTAGGTTCAAGTTTTGATGATGTTTGGGAAGCCTTACAGGAAGATGTATATGACTCTCTCCCAATATATAAAATTGTATCCGGTCGCACACTGCGATCAATTGGATTAGCGGCATTTCAAGCGACTTTAGACAACAGGAATGATTTTCGGCCTCGACGGACTAAACTTGTTCACCCAAATGGTATTTGTATGGCTGGAGTATGGGAAATTGATAAAAAATCAGAGTTTACTGGCTACTTTTCTGAGGGTTTGAGGGGGGTAGTTATTGGTCGAGCATCGACAACTCAAGACTTTGTCAAATATGAGGACCACAGGGCGTTTGGACTCGCTATTAAGCTATTTCCCACGCAGGACACGACTGAGGTAGTTTTTACTTCTAATCTTTTTGCTGTTGATAATATTGAAGGAGTAAAAAATAGGCACTATGTTGAAACATTCATGACAAATGAAATCCCAGATTTTGATTTTTTGAATTTGAGAGCTTTATTTAGACTGATAAATAGAATGTCTTTTCTCGTTAATTTTAATAATCTGTCTAAAGAGGCAGATACAGGGCCAGAAGATAGGAGCCCACTATTTAGACGAACCGTCGAGGTTGCGCGGGCCGGAATTTCATCTGAATTTAGCTCGATACGAAATAGTCCTCAGTTACCTCCATATTCAGATTTAGAAAGAATGGGAGAAATCAATGAGCCTCGTTGGGTGGGCTTTGAGTATCAAAATGAAGGCCCATCATCACCACAGCAATCTGATTTTAGAGAAGAGATTGCGGATCTCATAGATAAAAATGGAGAGATAAAATATAAAATTTTAGTTGCTAGCGAAAAAGATAGACAAGGTTTTATTAACTGGAAGGAAATTGGTCATTTGACTTTTACAGAAACCGTAGCTTCGAAACCTTGTGATCTTGACTTGCATTTTCATCATCCACGAACTGATGATTAAATTTTTGAAGAAAAAATGAAATTCTTAATCGGAAAAGTTCTACTTTTATTTTCATTTTAACTTGAAAGAGAGCTTTTTAGAGGGTCTTCGGGAAACCTCGGCTGATTTTCTGTCTTCTAAAGAGCGATACTCAGCTCCAAGGGGTAGTGATCAGAGTCAATACTTTGGCCCCTTTTGACATTGGTAACGTGGAGTTTGTTACTCATACACAGATCAATGGGAATTTTGGGAACAAAAGGGGTTGTAGGCCAGGTTCTTTGAAGGCCGGAGCCAGCTGCCAAACTTAGAACTGAGATTTTGGAGCTTTCGGTCTAGTTAAGTCATTGATATTTAATGGGTATATGGATTTAGATTGGGTTCCCATATGTTGCTTGTGTCAGGAATTCTTGGGCCCGGAAATACTTCTGTAGCTTATTAGGTATTGATTTTTTACGTATTATGCGTAAGAAGATATTAGATGCACTTTTTCCCAAAACGAGACAAAGAATATTAGGTGTACTGCTCCTTCACCCAGACAAGTGGTGGTACATGTCTGACCTCGCTCAGTTTTTAGGAGTGGGGGCATCGTCCTTGCAAAGAGAATTAGCATCTCTTGTTTCTGCCGATATTATAGAATTGAGAAGAGAAGGAAACCGAGTTTACTACAAGGCACAAAAAAAATGTCCGGTGATTGGAGAACTGCAAGGCCTCTTGATTAAAACTTCTGGGATACGAGATGCACTGATTCCAAAAGGCCAGGTTGTTTTAGAATCGGTGCGAGTCAACTGCTCTGCTCATAGAGTGAATTAACGGATTGGATATTTATTATGATAATGAAAATTATATTACTAAGCTCACTATTCATATGTGGAGTTAGCTCTAGTGAAGAAGTCGGCGACAAAGTTCTCGCCGATGAAGCCACAGCTCAGGATTTAGAAAATTATTCGCGCTTGCGAGGTTTGCTGGATGAAACCCGGTCATTCCGTTCAGTGAGTATCCATGGGAATCTTCAAGTTTTTTCTGAAAGGACGAGCGATCCGGCTGGATTTCGGACCTTTTCAATTTCTAATCCGGGAATTTTTGATGCGGCTACAGAGGACCTCACGACTAGATTTGACTCGGGAAGACTATTGGAAAAAATTGAAGAAAGTCGTTTATCAAATCAAAACTAGGTTGTTGAACATGAGTATTATTGTTTAATGAAATACTGAGGCTAAACTGAGTGTGGCCAGGCGAATTGCAGCCATTGCTTTATGTCTTTTAAAAAACAATGACACCTATAACGACAACTACGACGAGTACCTTAAAGAGAGGAAGCGACTTAGAAAATTGTTTTATGAACAGTAAATAAAAATACCTAATAGAATCTCAGGCTATTTGAATATCACATGGATGTGAAGTAAGAAGCCGATTCCTTTTTCACGCTGGTTAGGCCGGAAAACGAATCACTTTTTAAGAGTTCAAGGATTGGCTTCAGATGGGTTTGAGGTGTGGGATGAGGCCCAGTAGCTGCTTGACCGTCTAACGATAAGATAGGTCCATTTGAAGACTGGCACGCCCGCGTTTTATATCCAACATTGTCATGGCACATGGGGATCTAAGTGAGTGCGGCATTGATTGAAAGTTGCCTGCCGGTACGGAGAGAGCCTAAGGCCCAAACAGAAGGATGAAGGCGCTATTAGCGACTTCCAACTAGACAATGGAAAAACTCATTCGAGAAAACACCAAGTGAATATCCACTTACGAGAGATCCTGCTAGCTTAAGAAAACCGGCGATGCAAACTGCTGAAAGCCGGGAAAACCCAAGAAATTGGGTTAATGGATAACTTTATTCAAAATCAGTTTGCTTTCATACAGAAGCACCTCCTGTGTTTGTTTGCCTGTTTATCCTTGGGTTCAATCTAACACTTTTTAAATATTTGAAAATGTGGGGAAACTAGACGATTTACAAGGCACAAAGAGCATTAAGCAGCTCATCAGCAACCCCCATCACCGCAAATTCCTCAAAATTAATGATGAGGAAACAAAGGCCACACTTGATTTAAAAAAGATTAAAGAGGATGCAATATACGATGGGGTCTTTGTCCTCACGACGAATACCCGCTTAAGCTGTCTTCAGGTTGTTGAAAGATATAAAGACCTTTGGCAGATTGAAGCAGGATTTAGGCAATTGAAGTCGGAACTTCAATTGGGTCCGATTTATCATTACAAGGACCGAAGAATCCGGGCCCATGTGATGATCTGCTTTATGGCGTTTTGTATTCGGGTGTCGCTTTACAAGAAGTTAAAGACTTATTTTAAAAAAGAAAAGTTTTCGATGACCAACCTCCTCAGGGACTTAAAGGCGCTTCATGCTATAGAGCTCAAAGTTGAAAATCAAAGTATAAAAATGAGAACGGAGCTTCGAGAGGGAGCTAATCATATTTTTCGGGCGATTGGAATGAGGCCGCCTAACCGAGTCCTTCACTCCGAGAGCTGGGTCCTGTAGTCAAACGCCTCTCCAATTAAGAAACGAACCCCTTAAAAACCCTTCCTATAGCCAAATCTAGACTTTGCTCAAAATATAGGTGTCGAACTTGCGTCATCGCCGTTTACTGAAAAAGTGGTGAATATTCAAAATAACTTAAAGCAAGGGTTGGAGTTGTCCGGCACGGGTTTGGAATTAGGCGGCATGAAGCCAGAACGAAAGGAGCGCAGTGGATGGGAGAGATAGAAGAGAATTCGAAAACGGATCTTATGCTGGAGCTAGGACGCCTCGATGAGTCCGCAGAGGCGCTAGAGGAGGTGGCTGAGGGGTGTGATAAGGAGGCCGAGCAAATCGAGAGTATTTTGGTGTGGCTGGGTCGCATTCTAAAATAAGTTTTTCTCAAATAAAAACAGGTATTTAATTAATATGATATAATATAATGGATATAATATCACAAATGAGGTAAGATAGTATGGTGATAGATCAAACAAACGTAAAAAAGATTTTTGAACAGCTCGATAAGGCTATGTCCGCAAAGGGCCGCAAGGAAGAACTCGTCATTTTTGGAAGTGCGGCTCTTATGTCCCAAAATATTAGGTTGGGGCCAAGGGCTACCCATGATGTTGATGTGGTAAAGCCAACATTTGATAATGAGATGTGGCTTATCAGTGCAGAGGCGGGAGAAAAATTTGGACTTCCTATGGGGTGGCTAAATACGGCTGGAAACATCTTTTCAAGAAATTTCCCTGAAGGCTGGGAAGGTCGAACTTTAGAGGTATTTAAAGGGAAATCTTTAACAGTTAAGTCATTGGGCAGGATTGATCTGATATGTACAAAGTTTAATGCTTACTGTGATCGCGCTCGTGATACAGATGAACAAGACATGCTTGGCCTTTCCCCTACTAAAGAGGAAATGGAAAAAGCTAAAAACTGGGTCATTGGCCAAAATAAAAGTTCAAAAGAGCTTGTCGAAGAGTCGGCAAATGAAATTTTAAACTTGCTGGAAAAGAAAAGGGATAGGGGTCGTGGCCGTTAGAGAGTATGTTGATGTTATACCTGGGTTATGGTCAATGGGAGCTGACTATATGTATGAGGGTTCTGTTTCTTTAAATGACATTGATCCAGAGATGACTTTACTTAGGACTCTTAAATGCTATTGGACAGCCAATGATGTATTTTTCATGCTGTATGCTCTTTTAAAGTTTCGTATTGGTCCTTTAATTCATGTGGAGAGATTGGTTAAGCTTTCAAAAACGGGTTTTTTAAGTAATGACGAGAGAGTGTTGTTAATTGCTGTCAGTAAGAAACTTGTAGAAGATGGAGACCATCGTTTCAAGGCAGTTTACAAACATTTGTACAAAAAGGGAATGACGCTGGAAACGCTTCCCAGGCTTCATGGAAGAGCGAGTTTAGTTAAAGCTCATGGGGCTGAAGAGAGTTTATTAGAGTTTGGTGCAAGTGTAAGAAAATTTGAAGTTGATGACAGAAAGTTACATTCATTGAAGCGAATCATGGAGCGAAATAGTTGGCTTAAGTTAAGAGTCTTAATGGGAGTCAATTATCGAGCCGATGTGACTTATTTAAAGTGTGTTGGTCAAGCTAGCAAAGCCTCTCAGGTTGTACAAATCTTGGGGTGTGATTCATCTACAGCGAGTAAGAATCTTAAATACATTGATGAATTCGACAATTTAGAGGGCATACTAAATGTCAGCTAGCCAACCTTGAAATAAAGGAAGGTTTTAATTATGATTAGGAACGGTTCAGGAAGAGCCGAGATGGACAGCGAGAAGGATTCTGGGCTCTTTGAAAATAGAATAGAAGAATTAAAAAATAAAGACAACTTTCATTTAAAAAATCATCTCGGCGAAAAAGATGATCTTGATTCAAAAGATCATTCACTTGAAGAGAATCCATTTTTATTTGGAAGACGTCTTGAAAGCTTATTTAGCTTTCAATTTAAAAATTCCCAACAATCAAGTTTGGGTATTTTTGAACGAATGTTTAATAGGGTCGAAAGACTTGTGATTATTTTATGTCATGAGATTTTTGATGAAGTTGAAGCTGCGATGTATTTGCGAATCCCTGAGCCAGAAACTCGCGGACGCGAAACCATTCGCAATTATGCTTTAAGATCAAAAAAAATCTCGTATCACAAGATTGGCAGAAACGGTCTGACTTTTTTGAAATCAGATCTCGACAAAGCTTTGGGTCGGTTTCAGATGCAAAGCTTTAGGGATCTCTAATTTAAAGGAGACTGTTTTATGCATAAAGTTGACGTACCTATTAATTTTAGACCAAATGTAACCTTTTTCTTTCGTAAAGATCGAAAGCGATGGATTGTGGAGTATGATCTTCCTCACTCCAAAAAACCACGGATGCTCTTAACTTTGCCTTCAGGAACAACAGAGAGGCAGGTGAAGAGAGTTTCTAGCGAAAAATCTGCGGATCTCATTCAAGGAATGCTAACAGAGAAAGAATATAAAAAATATTCGTCTCTTAGTCAGGGAGTTTCAATTGCTAAAGGTTTAAAAGAGTATTTGAGCCTGACTTCGGTCAATAAGAGTGAGCGAATCAGAAATGAAGATAGAACCCATGTGCCACGGTCTTTTTCTTATTTTATGAGCAAAGAGTCTTTTAAAGAGGCCAAAGAGCTTATTGAAGGTAAGGAAAAAGATTTAAACCCTCGCCGCTTTTGTTATCAGCACATGAAAGAAAAGGCGATGGAAGAAGGTCTTCGAGACATTGGTTTTTCTTTCACTCATTTTAGCCAGATTAAAGAAGAGCATATTTTGAACTATCGTGGTTATCTTCTGTCTGAAGTTGAAAAGAGAAAAAGTTTTGAAAAAGAGCTTCGTCCAAGGTTTCAAGTGGCCAATTCGGAAGAGAAAAAGCAACTTGAAAGAGAGAGAAAGTCTCATGGCATGGCTCCCACCACTGCAAAAGGAAATTTAAAAACTGTATTTAAAGTTTTTAAAGCCCTCAAAGAAAACAAGGTCATTAAAGAGGACCCTTGTGTGGAGGTGCCAAGCATCAAGCTCACTGAAAGAGATGCCGTAAGGTCCACGACAATCACTCAAGACCAGATCACTCAAATTATCAAAGCCGATTTTAAGCCTGACAAGCGCACAGACTTTCGCATGAAAGAATTTTTCTTATTTTTAAGGAAGACGGGAGCGAGAGAAGGTGAAGGTTTGCACTTAGAATGGGCAGATATAGTGAATGGAGTTTGGAAGATTCGGCACAAGCCGAATTGCCCAACCAAGTTTGGAATTGGGTGGAGTCCGAAATGGAACAAAGAAAGGGATGTTATTTTAAGTCCCTTGGCTCTGAGAATTTTAGAGTTGTTGCCAAGGTCAAAAAATGTTGGCTATGTGGCCAATGATCCCACTCCTTATCCTGCCCAGTTTATTTTTACTTCTAAGGATCGGCGCCGTGGAGCCCCAAAAGGGCAAAGATGCCGAATTGATAGAATTGAAAAAACATGGAAGAAGCTGCTAGAGGCGGCAGAACTTCCCTCATTGGGTTTTGACAAGTTGATTCTGCATGATTTGAGAAGAACTAAGAATGTGGAAAATCAGCATGTCAAAGGCATGGGATTGGATGAGCTTTGCAAGCAATTGGGCCATAGTGCGAAGGTGAATCAATCGAATTACCGAGGCCAGGTGGACCCGAAGATTCTGGAAATTCGAGCTGAGATTAGCCGCCTTGAAGCTAAAATTCAGGAGTATTCCGGCGAGTCTGATCTTGTTTCGTTTCTTTCTTCAAATTGATAATGAAAAGCTATCTCTGATTATTGTGTATTGGGGATAGTTTTGATTAGAGTCACTGTCAGTTTACTGTCACCTGACTTTTTTGAATTCCGATATTTTTTTGATTTGTAAGTAGTTGATTTCACCTAAGAAGTGGCACGCCCAAATTGACGATCTTAGAATTGCTATGGTTGAACATATCGCGTAGATATAACGTATTAAAAATACTTAACTAATATAAATTACAAGACAAAACTTTTATAGTTCCGTTCTGAGTCCGATGTATTTCCGTTGTGGTCCCATTAAGGCTCCGGTGAATTCCAATTAATATTTTGATAGCCGAGTTTCATCATTAAATTTTGATTCAGAGCTTCAAATCTATTTTTTGACTCTTCGGGGCCAAGATCTGGGTCAACAGGAATTGAAATTGATCCATTATTACAAGTTATTCCAAGGCTATTCATAAGCTCGCTATATTCTTTAATATTCTCAACGAAGTTTTGTATTTTGACTTCAAGTTTTTTGAGGCTCTTAGTTGCTTTAGTTTGTGAGGTTTCAAAATAAAAGACTTCAAAATCTCTGATAATAGGGTCAGCAAATAGTTTTATGACATTAATCAGTTTTTTAGTGATTTTATGCATTTCAGATAGAAAGTTTAGAACCTCTTCAAAATGGTCATTGTTGCTGTGGGGAGTGATAACAATGCCGCCTTTAAAATCTGTGTAGATAGAATGTTCACGCTTTTTTTGTAGTGTTGTTCCGCTGAGTTTTCCAGCGCTAACTAACTCAAAGACTTCTTTAATCTTTTTAAACTTCTCTTTGTTGGATTCATTGACAGCATTTTTCTCCATAGAGCGAATAAAATTAATGAAGTCATCAAGTTTTAAATCGTGCTTATTTGCGCGAGTTGAGACATTTTTAATGGACTTATCATCATCCAATATTGTTATCACAAAGTAATAAAAACACTTGGTGAGTTCCTCTAAGCCAATAATAAAAGAATTAAAGGCTGCCGGAGAAAAGTTATTTTCTTTAAGAAGTAAGGCCGCCGAAAAATGTTGGTTGGAAGTATATAAGGAAGAGATAGAGGCAACAAAGGCTCGAACTGGTTTTTTAATGACGATTTCCCCTTTATTTAAAATGTAAATTCGTTGTCTTTGTCGTCAACGAGAATATCCATATCAATATACTTTTTTTCAACGATTGCATAAGGTGTAATATCGACAACTGCGCTAGAAGCAGTTCCCGTTGCTCCAGACACTGACATCATAATTTGAGCAGCTTCACCCATGTTGTTTAATGAATCAATTTTGTCTTTAAGGCTCATTTCATCGCTGCATATACAATTAAGGCAGATCGCTCCTCCCACAATCAAACAAGTGCATTTCATTTAAGTCCTTCCTTACTATTTTAGCCACACAAGGGCGTTTCAGGGCAATCATAGCAGTTTTAGGAGTCATTGAACATGAGTATCTTATTTAATAAAAAACTGATAAATATTTAGAATTACGAAGAAAAGAAACAGAAATCTCAAGCTAACGCCGATACTTCCTCATATATAAGGTGTGAGATTTCTTTCTACAGCTCGGACAGCTCCGACCATTCCATAGTTTACCATTTTCATTTCTATAGTACTTACGTTTTTTATTCGGGGACAGGCCGACTTGAATCCGGATTTTTGGTTTATTACACTTGCTACAAGTTGTAAGATTGTTTAATTTCATAGAACTATCTTTCGTGTTCTCTCGATAAAGGCTTGTTATTACCAGATATTTCACTAGCTCCGTTTGAACAGCACGCCGTTCTTTGGACTATTTCTATTTCATTAATATTTGTTAAGTAGATAATTGAGTGGCTTTGTGAGGTAGATCAGAAACGGGCTGGGACAATCGGAGAGCCAGTGATGCTATTGGCGGTAGCTGGGTAAAGCCTACCCCGGCACCCTCCTCAGTGACTATTTTTTCTTATTATATTTTTGCATTTCAGACCATGCTTCATCAATCAATCGTTCAATAAGGTCAGCTTGAGAGATATTTTTCTTCTGAGTTTTCTTTACGAACTTTATTAGCTCGCTAATTCTGTTGTAACAAGTCTCAGTTGTCCTAATAGTCAGCATTTTATTTCTGGTTTCATCTCGATCAAATTTTAACCATTTCATGCTCTCATTGTATCATTTTCTGTATGTAATGCAAATTTGCTTTACAAAATGTATAACGCTATGCAATACTGGTTTTAGAGCTTAGGAATGAGCCTAAGCGAAGCATAGGAGAGGCCATGCAAGTATATAAAGTGAATAGAGATGCCGTTTTAGCCAATGAGCTATTGGAATTGATTGAGGCTCGAAAAGTCATAGAAAGGCGTGAAAAAGAGCTAAAGCAATATTTCAAAACTAAATTAGATAATATTGGGCATGATACGGCGTCTCTTGGAGGGGTATTAATAAGTCTCGTTACAAAAGAGAGACGTGACTTGGACAAAAAAAGTCTGAAAGCTCATTTTGGAGACTTAATAAAATCCTTTGAAAAGACAACTCGTTATTTACAAGTCGATGTAAAACCAATTTCTCCAAAAATTGGAAAGATTGCATAATCTCACAAAATTAGGTGCAGGGACGCACAAAATAATAAATTTCGCATAATGGAGCAGAGTGCGCAGAAAATGGAGTCAATAATGCCAAGATCGGATTCAAATAATATATTAAATCTGGACAATTTCGTTCCCCAGAAAGTAAAACCGCAAAAATCTTTGCAAAATTTAATTTCGTACCTAGTACGCGAAGTTAATAAACAAAAACTCGATTATGACCAGCTTAAATACGTTTTTAAGGCCGTCAGGTCTAAATGTAACATCGAAAAGTGCCAGCAAAGCCTAAACGGCTCTTAGAGCTGCCCACAGCGGCTGAAATCGCCTGTTTCTATGGCGTCATTGATAATCCTATTCATAAACTTATATTTGAAACACTAGAGAATACAGGGCTAAGGGTTGCAGAGCTTTGTACCCTTGAGGTTAAGAGAATCGACTTCAATAATAATACAATTTTTGTCCATAAAGGAAAAGGTGGAAAAGATCGTGTGGCAATCTTTGGAAATGTATTAAAGCAGAAACTTTTAATTTATTTGGAAGGTCGCAAAAATCGCTATTTATTCGAGTCTAACAGGCATACTTACTTTAGCACTCGACGGATTGAGCAAATTTGTAAAGTCTATAAAGCAAAAGTTGGTATTCAAAAAAGTTTATCTCCCCATACATTTCGACATATTTGGAACACTAGGCTGGCCAATTGCGGTGTTAGTCGTGAGCACAGAGAGATCCTTGCTGGACATGAAAAAGGCAGTAAGACTCAAGACATTTACACACATTTAGGAATCGGGGGAGTGAAAAATAAAGTCATTGAAATACTAGATAAAGGGGACAAGTAATGGAAATATTTTTTTCAATTGGGCAAATAATTTGCATTGTGTTTGGAATTTATTTTTTCTCTTATCTCATTTTTGGAATTAGGTGAGGGTCTGACGGCAAAATGTATTCCGACTACTCGTTATATTCTTCAATAAAAATCGTATTTATTGCGATTGTTCGTAATTTGATGGAGGCCAGACCTAGGTATGACGATTAAATCTCTGATGAACTTAAAAAACCAACTTAAGACATACATCAAAGAACGCAACCTGACGGCAACAGAGCTTTGCAGAAGGGCCAAGGTGCCTCGTTCAACATTAACAGAATGGCTTTCAGGAAGATCGCCTAAAGATATGAGAAAACTCAAGAGAGTTGCAGATGTGTTGGAGATATCAATTGACTGGCTTTGCTATGGAAATGGACTTGAACCTAAAGCCACCATTGAAGATTTTGAAAATTTACTCAACTTAGGAACATATGAATTAGTTTTAAGAAAAATAAATAGAAACAAAAAATAAGGAGGACGTATGCGAATTTTATTTTTAAGTTTCATTCTGACTTTAGGATTTTCTTTGCCCGCTCAGGCTCAATATTCACCGGGAGGGAAGCTGTATTCAAGCGATGGACAATATTTAGGAAATGTAAATAACAACCAATATGACCCTAACTCCATCAACAACCCATATGGAAAGTACGGGAGCAAATATTCCCCTAACTCGATAAACAATCAGTTTGGGAAATATGGGAATAAATACTCTCCCAACTATGTTCCAAATCCAACAAGAAAGAGAAATGAGAAGGGATTCAGTTATTAGTATTCTGAAGTTACTTTTTTTCTTTTTTTTAATACTGGGAATCTCAGGATGCTCGTTGGTTGAAGAGAAATGTAAGTCCGGTGCCGTAGTGAAAAAAGTTGGAGGATGCGATGCTCTTGGCAATTGCTCTGTAGAGCTGGAGGGCAGTGGAAAAGTAATAACTCTCAACAAGCCGATAGCAGGGCAATACATCTGTCTAAAAAGTGAATACTCCATAATTGAACCAAAGAGTAAGTTTGGAAAAGCAATGCTATTTCTGGGAAAAGTATTTTTAGGAATATTTGGCGTTTATTTCATTGGTGGTTTATTGGGAATCGTTAAATAGTTGGCCTAGTATAATCAATTTATAGGAGCAGTAGTGAGTGACTCAAAAAACACAAAAGAATTGACTGAAGAAGAAGTTCAAAAGCTATTGAACAGCGATCCAGAGAATGAAAGAAAAGACATCGTTATTAAACGACTCCAGGAAAGACATATTAAAATTTTGAAAAACCTGAATCTTAATGAAGTACTGTTTTTTCAATCGGCCTCACCCTCAGATGAAATCTATAAATCGATAAAAAACATTGAGGAATTTAATTACAATGCATCAGCACTAATTGACCATGGAATTATAGAGGCTGCCAATAGTCAATGGTATTGGTCTTTGAATTATTTCAGTCTTTCATATTTAGAGTATTTACTAAGCCATGAAGAGCCAACGTTAATGATTCAGCCAGCGGCAAGTCTTTTTTGTACGACTAAGAAGCCCAAATGAATTTTATGCGACTCATTATGTTGATGGTATTTTTTTCTCAAAATATATCTGCCGATCTAAACGGTACATCTTTTGTTTTGTCTGATATTCAATGTGGAGGTGAAAATGGACGCATTGAGGGCTTGTCCAAAACCATAAAGTTTAATCGGGAATACGCACTGACAAAATTAGCAATGTCTAATTGCACCATTTCGATCAAAGGAAACGTTAAAAAAAGTAGTGGCAAAATTGAGCTAGTAAATGGAAATGCTTCATGTAGTCCGAAAGGTTGCATTGGTCATTATACACTTTGGGTTGATAGTACTCCAATTCATAGAAGTTTATCATGCTTAGGAGAAAAATATTCCGATCTTCGAGACAGGTATAGACTTCAAGTAAAGAAATTGATTCAGGAAAATGGAAATTGTGAGCTTGTATTCGTTCAAGAAAATGAAGTCAAAAAATCAAAATAATTTTTAGGAATAAGAAATAATTATTAACCCCTATAAAATTCAAAATCCTTTTTTAAGTCCGATGATAAGTTAGCGTGATGATCTTAAGCCTTAGCGATAAAAGCTCATCAAAGCGTGTTCTATTAGATGCATAAGCAATGCAAGTTTTTGTATTTGACCTAATAAATTGCGTAAGAAATATAGCCGATAATATAAGTTGAAATATCCGAGGGCGTCCATGTGTCGTATTTTATTTTTAATAGGGCATTACGAAACCCAATTAGTATTTTAAGCTGTTGGCGGTGGTTTCTTTATGACACTTGAAATACCCGCTTGGCGCTCTCGCTTTGAGCTTCGCACCGCGCTCTAGATACAGGAATATCATATCCTTCTATATGAAAATAGAAAGATTGGATGCCCTAATTGGTTAAGGGATCACGTTCACGTCCCGATGCCTGATTTAAACAGGTCTCTTTGTCGTCGAGAGTCTTCACATTCTCGCTAGCCCCCGCTATATGTTTGGGCTGAAATGTGGCTCTGATATGGCCCAGAGCTGCTTACTATTTCTATCTAGGTTTTTAAGGTGCCCTAGATCGGTCAGCGCTACCGCCTTCTACACCTCTAGAATCTCTCATTAATATTTGTTAAACGACCATTATTCATCGGTTAACATATATTTTATTAATTATACCATAAAATATTAATAATGTAAATATAAAACTTAAAAACATATTAAAAATAACATAAATTAGTAAAAATAGTAGGTTTTGGATGTATTATGTGTTATTATTGTTGATATGGAAGGCTTAAAGCTACAGATTGAGTTAACAGAGATTGCAGTAAAAATGGAACAGGCCGGATTACTGTCCGATTTGTCTCGTATTGCTCGCATTTTATCTACAGATGACCAAGCCGACTCATTGCTGGAAGAGATAATTTCACATATTGAAAACAAAAGAGCTTTCTCTAGCTCACCTTTGCAGACTGTTACTTCAGAGAGTAAAGAGTCTCAATACACTCATCTTCGCATAAAATTCTACCAAAGAGCATTGATAAGAAAATTTAGAGCTGCCTTTATCGAAGGTCTTTCGGAAATCATTTTGGAAAAATATAAGTCTCAAAAGAAATTTGCGGAAGCTGCAGGTTTGAAAGCAGCATCTGTCTCAAGAATTTTAAGCACAAGTGGTAAATCCATACCAAACCAGAGAACATTAAAAAAATTTGGAAATACATTAAAGCAAGCCTATCTTGATATTCCACTTACTGAGGTAGTTAGGCAACAACTTGAAGGCA
Organism: Bdellovibrionia bacterium; assembly: GCA_030432925.1. GTDB lineage: Bacteria > Bdellovibrionota > Bdellovibrionia > Bdellovibrionales > UBA1609 > JABSOQ01. Next base: position 32,664 of record JAUILT010000002.1, read on the forward strand.
TCGGAAATAAATACGGGGGGATTGAATATGTAGAAAAGGATGAGTGATGAAAAAAAATGTTTTTCAATTACAATACTCTCACACGCCCGTAAAAGCTGAAACCGTAGAAGAGTTTCTTAGTAGAGGTGGACAAATCACCATGTGTCCAACTCCTAAATATCGAAGTTCCCGAAGATCCAAGTTTCGCTACAAGAAATTAAAAAGAAAAAATAAATCGAACCTTGGAAAAGCAAAAGGTCGAAAGAAAAGAAGACAAAAGCGAAAGAAGGCTCTGTAATGAATATAGATCTGTATAAGACAAATGGTACGAGCCCTCCACGAAGTGATGATACGAATCATGTTAGAAGGCAAAGAACCTGCAAAAGATTGTTATCCTACATTTATTTATCGCCTAAGGCTCGGACCAGAAAGGAAATTTTTAATAACGTATTTGGGAGAACTCAAGATATTTCAATACTTTTGCAAAACCTGTGTAGTAATGGGGAATTGGTTCGCGAGGGAACTGGAGTAAAGGGAGATCCTTTCAAGTATAAAATGCCGATAGTTGAGCCTGTAGAGAGCGTATTCATGGAGGATGATGAGGTTCTCATATGACAGCTCAAGAACTTAAAAAAATTTTAGAAAAAGATGGAATCACTATTGAGCTTAAAGGCGAACAGTTTTCGCTAAGACCCAAAAGTAGAGTAAATAATTATCATAAAAAATTGGTTTCTCTTTTTAAAGATAAAATCTTAGCAGAATTTCAGGGAGTTGTTTTTTCAGAAAAGAATAAAAATAATCCTTTGGTCAGAAAATATGAATATTCTGGTGAAGTGCTAGAGTTAGGTAATGGTGAATTTGAAAAGGTTGTTGATTTATTTCGTCTTTTAAAAAAATGGAGAGATGAAAAAAGCAAATGATTCAAAAGAATTAGGAATGTCCTCGACACCCATGAGGATATTACTCGAACTCAATTAAAGTTGAAGTAAAAATATATTTGAATTAATGGATAGATATGGAAATTTGGGAATTTGATCCAAATAAAAGAGCACTGGCAATCGTGCGTATCAGCAGTAAAGGGCAGGAAGGCAATACGTCCCCCGAATCTCAGAAGAAAGACATTAAAAGCTACTGCCAAGGTGTTGGACTTGATCTGATAAAGTGTCAATCTATAATTGAATCAGCCAAAAATTCTGAGGATAGAAAAAAATATCACAAGCTCTTTCATTGGGCCCAAGCAGAGGGAATAAAACATATCGTTTTTCACAGAAATGATCGAGAAGCCAGAAATATGACGGACCTTGAGAAAACAGAACAGCTCATTCGAGAGGGCACCCTGACGATTCATTATGCGCTAGATAAAAAAGTACTGCATGAAGGGAGTTCTGATTCTGATTTTTTTAATCGAGAAATTCAAGGCGTTATGAATAAACATTTTAGTCGGGAACTGAGTTCAAAAGTAAAGCGCGGAATGAGGGCTAAGGCAGAGAAGGGATGGTTTCCATCAAATAATCCACCTTTAGGCTATTCTACTCAGAAGCAAAAAAAACAATCTATTGTTATCGTAGATCCAAATGAAAGAAATGTACGGCAAGTGCAAAGAGAATTTGAGCTAAGAGCTAAAGGGTATTCTTACGGCCAAATAGCAGAAACTATTATTTCTGAAGGCTTTACTAAAGTGCGTGGTTATAATGGGAGTACAGTGCAAGCGAGAATAACTAATATATTTTATAGAGGACATTTTATCTGGGAAGGCAAAGAATATTCTGGCAACCACCCTTTAATTGTTTCTGAGACGATTTTAAAAAGAGTGGATCGAATAAATGGTCAGCGTGGAACAGTTACTAAGCGAGCTATGGGCGAAGGTATCTTTTCTAATTGGCTCACTTGTGCGACCCCTGAATGTGGAAAAAAGATTATCTATGACCCCAAAGTGAAAACCATAAAATCCACTGGAGAAAAAAGAACGCATCACTATTATCACTGCTCCAACTCAAGAAAGGTGCATGAAACAATGAAGGGGATGAACATCACAGAAGAAAAGCTCTTTGAGCAATTTGAGCCCGCAGTTAATGTGATCTCAATCACTGAGTTATTTGCGAGAGATATTGCCAATGCCTTGAATGAAGCAAACGAAAAGAAAAAAGAAGCTACCAAAAAACAAATTGGTGCATTTAAGCGGGCTTTATTGGGATTAGATAAACATGAAGACGAAGCCTATGAGGATTTTAAAAATGGAATTATTGACGGAAGAATATATCGTCGAAGGATTCAACAGGTTCGGAAGCGTAGGTATTATTTTACTGATCGAATGGAGCAAGCAGAATTGACTCTTCAAGACGGTTTTAATGAAACAGCAAAATCTATACTCGAACTCGCTATAGATGCGAAAAAACTATGGAAAAAACAAAATCGCACCGAACGACTGGAGTATCTTAAAAAGGTCTGCTCGAACCCGGTTTTAGATGGGGTAACTGTTCGATATGACTTACAAAAACCTTACTCTGTGATTGCTAAAATGAAGGGGAATACAAATTGGCACGCCCTTGAGGACTCGAACCTCAAACCCCCGCCTTAGAAGGGCGGTGCTCTATCCAGTTGAGCTAAGGGCGCACAATAGATTGAAAAACTATAAAACTGTCAAATTCACTGTCGGCAAAATTTTTTACCAAAAAACTCCTTACATTTCTACCCATAAGCGATAGACGCACGCCTTAGAAGGGCGATGCTCTATCCAGTTGAGCTACGGGCGCACATAGGTAATTTGATAGACTGGGAGTTTTAGCGAATTCATCTGGAGCTGTCAAAAGTTAACTCGTGGTTTTTACATCCTTATTAAAGGATAGCAGGGTCACTCCAATGACTCCTGAGATAAATGAGGCCACCAGAATCCCCAGCTTTGAGTAGATCTCCACCTCAGGTACCTTGAGGGCTAGGTGGCCAATAAAGAGGGCCATGGTGAAGCCAATCCCTGCTAAAAAGCCTACAGCAGCCATATGAGACCAGGTAACCCCTTGAGGGAGTTGAGCCATATTCAGCTTGATGGCGAGCCACGAAAATAGTAGTACGCCCACAGGTTTTCCAATGACAAGGCCTAAAATCACACCAATGGCAATGGGTTCGGCCAAAAAGGACCCAACGGTAAAGTCCCCACTAATATGAACACCAGCATTGAACAGTGCAAATAAGGGCATAATGGCATAGCTCACCCAGGGATGAAGGCTGTGGATAAGTCGGTCCAGTGGAGAGCGGGACTCTTGTACGATTTCCTCCAGGCTTTCAATGTCATGGAAAGTCTCATGGCTCAGTTGGGTATACTTTTTATTGGCACTGGCAATACCGATACTGATCCGATCCACCAGTTCTTTGAATTTTTCAGGGATCTTTTTAAGATTGTAGAAAGGAGAAACTGGAGTCATCAGCCCAAGAATGACACCGGCCACGGTGGCATGCACACCGCTTTTTAAGACAGCAAACCAGGTGATCACTCCAAGGATCCAATAAATCATAAGGCTGCGAATTCCAGCGTACTTGATAAATAGGGTGATAAAAATAGCTGCAGTAGCAATACCCAACGCATTGCTGGCGATTTCCTCTGTATAGAACAGAGCAATTACTAATACAGCACCTAGATCATCTACAATAGCAAGAGCCAGTAAAAACACTTTCAGGGCAAGGGGAACTTTTCGACTCATTAGAGTTAGAATTCCCACGGCAAAGGCAATATCTGTAGCCATGGGAATTCCCCAGCCGGAGGCACCACGGTCACCCATATTGAAAGCTGCATAAATCAGGGCTGGAGCCACCATACCACCAAGAGCGGCAAACATGGGGAGTGCAGCTTTTCTGGGAGATGATAGTTCTCCGACGACCAGTTCTCTTTTGATTTCGAGCCCAACCACAAAAAAGAAAATCACCATAATACCGTCATTCACCCAGTGGTGGAGGGTCTTTGTCACCTCAATGCCGCCCAGTTTGATGCCCACCGGAAGTTCCAACATCATTTCATAGGAGTGATAGAAGGGGGAGTTGGCCCAGATCATGGCAATGACGGCTGTGATCATCAGCAAGATTCCGGAAGCCGTCTCCATAGCAAAAAAACTTTCCACCGGTGATAAAACGCCTTTGACCACCTTATGGGGAATGGCCCTTGGCTTTCTATTATGGGTGATAGTGTCTTGCTGGTCATAGTCGTTGCTCATGGTTGTGTCCCCCAGAGATTTGGTGCGCCGCAAAAAATATGTTGGAAGACACTATCAAATACTTCTCACTAGGTAAATAAAAAGCGACTCGAAAGAGAGGGGGAGCCTATTTTTTGGGGAGCAGGAGTGAAATTAGGGAGGCATAGCTCTTGAGTCTGAAAATCACCGCTGACAATTCTTTGAAACAGTGCCATGTTTTGACGTTTGTAAAAACTCTTTTACAGGATGAGAAGATATGAACCGTTCAGAACTCAATTTGCAGAAGCTTCTTGAGGAAATCACACCGACTCCAACATTGCCTGTGGATCTAACTCCCCAAGAGCAGATAGCCGTGATCGAAAAAAAATTTAGCGAGATCATGCAAGTGCTGGGATTAGATCTTAGTGATGACAGCTTGAAGGAGACGCCACACAGAGTGGCTAAAATGTACGTTAATGAAATGTTCTCAGGGCTACGTTCAGAAAACTTTCCAAAAATAACAGCTATTGAAAACAAGATGCGATACGATCAAATGATTGTGGCCAAGCAAGTGGGGATCATGACGGTGTGTGAGCATCACTTTGTGACGATTGATGGTTATGCCACCATTGCTTACATCCCAAAAAATAAAGTGATTGGTTTGTCCAAATTAAATCGTGTGGCCAAGTTTTTTTGTCGTCGTCCTCAAGTGCAGGAGCGTTTGACTAAGCAGATTGCTGATTGCTTACAGGCAGTACTAGAGACAGAGCATGTCGCAGTCAACATAGATGCTAAGCACTACTGTTTAGCATCTAGAGGTATTGAAGACACTAATAGTACCACCAATACATGTGACTTACGTGGTGACTTCAAACGCAAAGGGGAGACTCGGGGAGAGTTCCTTAGGCATTGTCAGGTGGGAATTCTGACTTCATGAAAAAGTGGAGAGGAGGGCTGACGTTTGTGGTGATTTGTGCCGTGGCATGGTGGCTCTGGCCCGAAATTTATGAAGGCCCCTCTGACAGTGTTGAGGGGGTCGTGGAAGCCAAAGATATTCGAGCATTCACTCCGTCAACTCTTAGTGTTAATGCAGATGTACAGGTGGATGTATCTGTAGAGTCTAAGGCCACGAGTTCAGAAGATGCCATTGTTGAGGGAGTGAACCCTCAGAAGGACCATCCACCTTCAGAAAGTTCTTCACCTGATTTTAAGGCTCGAGAGTTTACTGTTCCCGACAAGTATCCGGGACATAATCTGGAAGTCTTTGAAGAAAAAAAAGTGGAGTTTTTGATTCAAGAATTAAAATTGCTTCCAGCAGATGCTGAGGAAGTGTCTCGGCGTTATGTGGACTCTGTCGAAACATCCAATCAGGTAATGCGCAACCGACCTGAAGAGGCCATGATGAAAATGAATCAGATTATTGGTGAGTATGAGAACTGGCTGAAAGGTACTCTTGGGGAAGACGATTTCTTACGCTACTCTGAATTTGTAGATCTGACCATGAGGGAACTTCAGGAGAGATACCGTAAGCATTATAAAAAGCAAAATCATTAAGTTTCGGGTGGTTTGTTTTAAATTTCACAGCTAAGTGATAGGCCAAAAAAATGCTGATGGGGTTGGCCTCGGGTTTTGACCAGTGAGGATTGGGCAATTGGCTTTTGTAGCTCTCGGTAATTGGCGATAAATATGACAGACCAAATTTTTGCAAAGGGCATAATTGTTACGGAAGACCCACCGATGGAGCGAACTCCAGATTTGGCTGTGTACTGAGCTAATCCAGAGCGGGAGGATTGCTCTGCCGTCACTCCAAAATAAGTATTCATAAACTCTTTGGAGGCATGGCGGATACCGTAGTTGAACTTTTGGATCACTGGTCCCATTTTCAGTCCCACGGAAACTCTTGCATTAGTAAGTAACCCCTTATGTCCTCCAGAGCCCTGTCTGGCTTCAAAGCGGGCACTGAGAAATGGAAGTGGTTTAAGTATAAAAAAACCTCCGGCCTCAGCAGCACCGTCCACATCTCCTAAGCCTTTCAGATCTGAGGTTTTTCCTGAAACCTGAAACGGGTTAGGTTCGTTGCCTTCATTACGGGGAAATTTGTAACGAATAATGGGGCCCAGCTCTAAAAAACTCCAAGGTTGAAGCTTCAGGCCCAGACCCTCTCCCACAGACATAAAAAAAGTTCGACCATATTTGAGTCGAAGGTCAGGGACAATAGCCAATCCATATTCATTGTCTCCTTCATACAGCGGGTTATTGATAGCTGTGATACCAAGACCAACCCTCCAGCCCTTTGCAGGTGATTTTTGTGCATGGCTCACATTCGAGTAAAGAAAAAGTAGCAACGTGAAAGTCAGAGACATAGAGAGTCCTCCCTGTGATCCCATAAGATAACAAAATCTGAAGTCATTTCAAACCAGATCGGTATATATGAGAAGTTGACGGATTAGGAGTGTGTCAGTTCTACTACCTGTACCGATCCAGAAAATTCCAACTGGATTGGTATAAGTAGTACGAGGTTTTTAACGCCGAGCAAAGGGGAGTCGCATGGACAGCCAGCCCAAAGAATCATGGATAGAGACCATAAATCAATTTCGAAGACCCTCTGTCATAACAATGCTGTTTCTAGGGTTTTCTGCGGGGCTTCCAATTCTTCTGGTATTTTCTTCGCTCTCCATTTGGTTGATGGAAGTGGGAGTGAAAAAGTCTTCAGTGACTTTTTTCAGTTGGGCGGCGTTGGCGTACTCTTTTAAATTTATCTGGGCTCCATTGGTGGATCGGTTTCCCTTGCCAATTCTTAGTGGGTTGTTGGGTCGGAGACGATCATGGATTATCTTTTCTCAGCTATTTATTATCACAGCGTTGCTTGGCATGGCTTTTACAGGGCCCAGGTCTCTGGAGTCGTCGTTGACAGTAATGGCATTATTTACGGTGCTACTGGGATTCTTCTCCGCCACTCAGGATATTGTTATTGATGCTTACCGCATCGAATCTGACTCAGCAGATATGCAGGCCTTGTTATCATCCACATACATGATTGGCTATAGAGTGGGAATGCTGCTCGCCGGTGCGGGGGCCTTGTTTTTGGCCACAGCATTTGGCGCTGTTGAAGGGCAGCCTTACAATTATTCAGCATGGATGTGGACGTACATTGTAATGGCTGCCTCAATGTTAGTAGGTGTGGGAACAGTTCTTGTTGTTAAAGAACCAAATGTGGATCGAACTGATGAGCATTATTGGGCCAATTCTGATTATGCAAGATTTTTGATTCTATTTCTTATTGGTGCTTCGGTATTTGCCAGCTCTTTCTTTGGTGGAGTTCAGTCTTTTAAAGGTGTGGAAGAAGTCCTGGGACAAGGGCTTGGAAAAAATCTTGGAGGATTTGTTTTTGAGTGCTTGAGGTTTGGTGGCTCAGTTTTGGTGGCTGTTTTGGTTGTTAAATTTCTGATCAAGTTGCAAATGGTCAAACGTAAAATGGTGGATGATATTTATGTGGAGCCAATCAAAGATTTTTTTACCAGATATGGTCAAGTGACAGCCTTGATACTTCTGAGTTTGATAGGGCTATATAGAATTTCAGATATTGTTCTTGGTGTGATCTCCAATGTTTTTTATGTAGATCTGGGATTTACCAAAAATGAAATTGGAACAGTGGTAAAGACATTTGGATTATTTATGTCTATTTTGGGTGCACTGATTGGTGGCGTTTTCACTGTCCGATATGGAGTGATTCGAATGTTGTGGTGGGGTGCTATTTTATCAGCGGGAACAAACCTGCTATTTTTACTCCTTTCACAGATGGGTCATAGCTTACCGATGTTTTACTTGGTGATTTCAGCTGATAATCTAGCAGCTGGTTTAGCTAGTGCTGCATTTATTGCATTTCTCTCGAGCCTGACGAACGTTTCTTTTACGGCGACTCAGTATGCAATCTTCTCTTCATTGATGACCTTGATGCCAAAGGTTATTGGTGGATATTCTGGAACTATATCGACAGCCATTGGTTATAATGGTTTCTTTTTGCTGACGACTTTGATGGGACTGCCTGTCTTATTTTTAGTTTGGTTGGCTGGTCGCTACTTGGAGTTAAAAGAGCACAAAAAAACTCCTGAAAAGGTCAGAGACTCTGGAGTTCCAGCCAATGCCTGAGGACTTGAGGGCTGGAGTCTGATTTTCAATTCAGGTCGAATGGGTGCTCTTTATTTGAACTCGGTCAGCATCTCATTGAGTTGCTCTTGATTCAATCGCAATTGACTTTCAGGCAATGCTGCCAGAGGCAAATCCGGAAGATTCAAGACGTCAATAAAGCTTTTACTGCTTTGCTCAAAGTAAAAAAGTCCAGTAAGGATTTCCCCATTATCTCGAGCTTGATGCAAAAGCTCTATAGCGCGGGATCTATTTTTTAAGTCATGCTCTCTGGAGTTTAGTTTCTTCAAAATCAAATGGCTGCCATCTGCCAATTCTACATTCTGGGTGGTACCTTCTTCGTAGTCGACTTGGATTTCTTCCTGGGGCTGAACAAATCCTAGCTCTTGTAACTGAACCAAATGCTCTTTGACAGCATTAAAGCTTTTTGTAGAGCCATCATGATTAGCAAAGGTAATACAGGGTGAGATAACATCAATCACTGCAGTTCCGTTGTGTCTCAGGGCTGCATCTAAAAGTGGAACTAGTTGTTTGGCATCGCCAGAAAAACTGCGAGCAACAAAGTCACACCCTAGGTCAATGGCCAAAGAACAAAGGTCCATGGCCACGAAGGGGTTCTTTTCGCCAGATTTCATTTTTGTATTCAAATCAGCGGTGGCAGAAAACTGTCCTTTTGTAAGTCCATAAACTCCATTGTTCTCAATAATATAAACAATGGGCAGGTTGCGGCGGATCATATGGGCAAAGCCACCCATGCCAATGCTAGCGGTGTCTCCGTCTCCAGAAATACCCAGTGCTGTCAGAGTGGGGTTCACTGATTTTACACCAGTGGCCAGAGGGGCCATGCGTCCATGAATGGAGTTGAATCCATGGCTGCGATCTAAAAAGTATGTGGGTGTTTTTGAGGAGCATCCAATACCTGAGAGCTTGGCCACTTTATAGGGATTTAATCCCGATTGAAATAAGGACGTTACTAGGTGGCCCGTGATACTGTCATGTCCGCAGCCTGTGCACAGGGTGGATCTGGAGCCCAGATAGTCTTTTTTGGTCAGCCCCAGAGAATTTGTTTTGACAGCTTTTTCACTCATTGTAGATCCACCTTAGCGAGAACTTGTTGATGGAGTTCGTGGGCATCCAACGGCAGACCGTCATATTGGTGAATACCCACCAGTTTATGACAGACCGAAGGAAATTCCATTCCCAAAATAGTTTTCATTTGGTGATCTCGGTTTTGGTCCACCACCAGGATTACTTTATGTCGATCAATAAAATTTCTGACGTCTTTGTGAAAGGGCAGGGCCTTTACTCGACAAGTGCTAACCTCCAAAGAGTCTTCCTTTAGTAGTGCTTTGGTCTCACGCATAGCCTCCCAAGTGGAACCATAATAAATGATACCCAGTTTATCAGAACTGGAGTTTTCTATTTCTGGGGCCGGTACCAGGGTTTTCGCTGTTTCCCACTTTTTGAGTAGTCGGTTCATGTTGGCTTTATATTGGATATTGTTTTCTGAGTACTTGGCATTGTCGTCGTGGCTGGTACCTCGGGTAAAGTAAGCCGCCAAAGGATGCTCTGTACCCGGAAGAGTTCTGTAAGTGATCCCATCACCGTCAGAATCTTTGTAGCGTGCGAAGCTCTCCATACTTTCAAGGTCTTTTGTTGTTAGCACCTTTCCTCGATTAAAATGGGTGGTGTCTACTTCAAACCGATCCACAATATGTTGATTCATTCCAATGTCTAGGTCTGAAAGTACAATGACTAGAGTCTGCAGCTGCTCCGCTAGGTCAAAGGCTCTCGGAGCTAAATCAAAACACTCTTTAGGGTGTGCGGGAAGTAGTACTATGTGCCGAGTGTCTCCATGGGATAAGGTGTAGGCAGAGAGCAGATCCCCTTGCATGGTTCTGGTAGGAAGTCCTGTACTTGGGCCCACTCGTTGTACATCCCAGATCACGGCGGGAATTTCTGCAAAGTAGGACAGCCCGGCAGCTTCTGCCATGAGTGAAAGCCCTGGGCCACTGGTGGCTGTCATGGCACGGGCTCCGGCCCAGCCGGCCCCGATCACCATACAGATGGAAGAGAGCTCGTCTTCGCCTTGAACAACAGCAAAGTTTTTTTGGCCTTTGCTGTTGATGCGATATTTGCCGGCATAGCTTTCAAACCGTTCAATCAATGATGAGGAGGGGGTGATAGGGTACCAGGCAGCAAAGGTGCATCCAGCTTGCAAAAGACCCATAGCTCCAGCTGAGTTTCCGTCGATCAGTAGTTTATTGTCATTGGCCCCAGGAATGGGGCGAGCTTTATAGGCAAAGCTGCTCACATCAAAGTTTTCATTAGCGTAAGTCCGACCGGCATCAATGGCGTCTAAGTTAGAGTCCACAACTTTGAATTTATTGGAGAACATGTCTTTTACTACAGATTTTACCACGTCTTCAGGGATATCCAGCAATTGCGATACAATTCCGGCGTAGACCATATTAGTCAGAAGTTTTCGGAGTTTCACACTATCTGACAGTGGAGTGACGATTTTTCTGAAAGGGACTCCGTAGGAGGTTACGTCCTTGCGAATCAGCTCTTCGACTAACTTGAGATCTGAGTTGTAAACGAGACAACCCCCGCTCTTCAAGGACTTTTGGTCCTCTAGAAACGTAGTCTGATTCATGGCCACCACAATATCGTTGTGTGGGAGGCGTGAGGTGAAACCTTTTTCATCTACGCGAATGGTGTACCAGGTAGGGAGCCCAGCAATATTGGAGGGGAACATGTTTTTTCCCCCAACAGGCAGCCCCATACGAAACAGTGATTTGACCAGAACATTGTTAGAGGATTGGCTTCCGCTTCCGTTAATAGTAGCAACATTTAGAGAAAAACTATGAGTGCTCATAACCAAGGGAACTACCATAGAATTGAGAGCACGAATACAAAAAAATACGACGTATCTATTTGTAGGCGTCAGGGTTAATAGATAGAACCCACTTTTTATAGGAGGCATAGAGTTCATCCACTGGAGCGGGCTCATGAACTGGTCCAATATGAATGATCAGGTTGCCAGGTAAGGGAACTGAGCGGCCTTTAGGCATTAATTTGGCATTGCCCTCGAGATAGAGAAATAAAATAGGAGTGTCTGTTCTTTCGGCAAACAGACTAACCCCTCGCTTGAATTGTTGAATGTAGCCATCTTTGGAGCGAGTTCCCTCTGGAAACAGCACCATCCAGATACGAGGTAGTGTTTTCAAAAGTGTGGTGCACAGCTTGATGGCCTCTCCCTTCTTGTCTTTTCGATCAATGGGAATAGCCCCTAGGCAGTGTTTAGAAAAAAATGTGAATACCGGATTGCGGAACCAATAGTCCTTGGCTGCTGACAAATAAAGGGCTGTCCAGTACTTAAAGGGAATGGCTGCGGCAATAGAGACGGCGTCAAGATGGCTAGCGTGGTTAGAGATCACAATCAGACGAGGGTTTTCTTGCCAGATTTTATTGAAATCTCCTTTGACCTTCAGCCGAATATAAACCGTAAAAGTGAACTTTAGGAATAAGGCCCAAAGAATTCTGAAGAACACACTGGTCAGGTCGTAATGACGGGTGAAAAGTGGCAGGTGTTTTAGGTGGTAGGGAAGCGAGGCCCACTGTTCGTTTTCATAGTTCCAGTCCTTCACTGTTCGCCGACCTTATTGAGAAGGAGAAAGATGTAATAGTACATGGGGCCAACAAAAATCAGTTTGTCGGTACGACTGAGGAGGTCTCCTCTGCCAAAAATAAATACCCCGGTGTCTTTAATCCCCAAGTCCCGGCGAATCACTGAAAGTATCAACTCTCCAAAACGGCCAAAAATAGCTGCTGTAAGCCCGGCAGCTATCCAGAACTGTTCAGAGCGATCGGGTAGTAGATGGCGCATTCCCCAAGCTAGCAATAGGGAAACAACAATGGAGGCAATCACTCCCTCGACAGTCACTCGTACAGATATTTTACTGAAGGGTTTGACTCTTCCAATGAGACGAGATGTAGATAAGGAGACATTCTCAGCGACTTCTGTAAGAATATATAGGTAGATCACTAGGAACACTCCACCCTCTACCATTAGAAGGCGGCCCATGTGTAGGAAGGACCAGCCAAAGAAGATACAAGCCATCAGTGATAGGGCCATATACTGGACCATGTGGGTGGCGGAGTTACGAAGCAATGGGATTATTGAAATCAAGCCAAGAAACACCATAGGGGCCACGTTATAGCCACTGTCGAACTCTTTATAAGTGGCATACCCCAAAGTCATCATGAAGAAATACGTGGCCCATACAAACCAACTCCGATGGTAAATACCCACCATTTGAAAAAAAGTTTTGGCACTGAAAATGCCCACAAAGACCAAAAACACCAGTGGCCATGGAGAGGGAAGTGCAAAGACAAACAATAAAATAGGAGCTACAAAAAACCAACTCTTGACAGAGGCCCAGGCCGCAGTGAAGTGAGGGCTTTTTTGACGAATGACATAAAGAAAGAGGCCCACCAAAATAATAAAGCCAATAGTGAGGGCCGTGGTCTCTTGATAGATCTCGTCGGACCACAGTGCGTATGACGTCATGATGATTCCTTCCTCAATCCAATTGAAGTGAGCTTATTTTATGACTTAAGCACTTGGAATATCAAGAGAATAGAAGTACCGTGTGGTTGTTTCACAGGAGATCAAGAGTCATGGGAGCAGTTCAGAAAGTATTGTTGCTTGAAGGCATTCATATGGGGGCCCAGCAGCGTTTTCAAGAGGCGGGGATTGAAACAGATTTGCTATCTGGGGCTCTTCCAGAGATAGAACTTATAGAAAAAATTCAAGGCTACACCGTTGTGGGAATTCGTTCAAAGTCCCAGCTCAAGGAGTCCGTTCTCAGTCGGGCTCTTCATTTGAATGCTATTGGAGCTTTTTGTATTGGTACGAATCAAATTGACCTTAGATATGCCAACTCAATAGGGGTGCCGGTTTTCAATGCCCCTTATAGTAACACCCGAAGTGTGGCAGAGTTGGTGATCAGTGAGATGATTGCCCTCTCTAGAAATCTGGGAGATATCAACTCTCTCGCACACAAAGGGCAATGGAAAAAGTCTGCTAAGGGCCATCGGGAGGTGCGTGGTAAAACTCTGGGGATTGTGGGGTATGGGCATATCGGCTCCCAGGTCAGTGTTCTGGCAGAGTCTCTGGGGCTGAATGTTATTTACTATGACATTGTTAAGAAATTGCCACTGGGCAATGCCACAGCCATGGAGTCTATGGAAGAGCTACTCATCCATTCAGACTTTGTAACATTACATGTTCCCGAGACAGATATGACCCGCAATATGATTGGGGAGAAGCAACTGGAGAGCATGAAGCCGGCAAGCTATCTGATCAATGCCAGTCGAGGAACTGTTGTTGTCATTGAGGCTCTTGTGCGATTTTTAAAGTCAGGGCATCTGTCTGGAGCCGCTGTGGATGTCTTTCCCAAAGAGCCAAAGAATAACCAGGAGGCTTTTGAAAGTCCTCTATGTGGACTGGAAAATGTCTTATTAACTCCTCATATTGGGGGAAGTACAGAGGAGGCCCAGGTAGCTATTGGTCAGGAGGTTTCGGAGAGCTTGATTCGCTATCTTCAGATGGGCAGTACCTTTGGAGCTGTGAACTTTCCTCAAGTGGAACCCGGAATCAAGAGTGAAAAGGCCCAGCGGGTGTTGAATGTTCACAAGAACGTGCCCGGAGTGATGAAAGAGATCAACTCACTGGTTTCTAATGCTGGCGCTAATATTGTATCTCAGCACCTTTCCACTGATGAGAATATTGGTTACTTGGTTATGGATTTTGAGTCTGAAGGTATTGTTCAGCTGGCCAAGGAGATCGATTCCATGGACTTTTCAATAAAGACCCGTCGGGTTTGAGGTACACCTTTTTGTACAGGGAAACATCAGTGTTAATGGTAAGGATCCCATAGTGAGGGTTGGTGACTCATAGAGCCCCAGTTTTGTGTGGCATTATTGGGGTCACTTTCTAGAGAGTGTAAGCTGATGTCAAAATACTGGATCTCACCAGACTTTGTTTTAAAAGGAAAGCAGCCGTCTTTGCTGGCACTCAAGTCAAAACCCGCTCCCCAGTATTTGTAACCAGGGTTATTGCGAACGGTATTGAAGCCATCATTCAGTAGTTTGTGAATTTCTACTTTGGCAGGAGGCTTGAGGCTTCCTACAAGATTTCTAGTATAGTAGCGCCAGCGGAGGAAATCGTCATCTACGAGAACTTTGGTTTTTAGATCCATCATATACAGTTGTTCTGCCGTGTGATACAAAAGTTTTGTAGCTGGGAACCCAAAGATCTTTTCGTAGCGCAGATGCTGATCTCCCCTAGGAATCTTATTAATGACTTCGTTGTAGTAATTCTCAGGAATGAAAGCATGGGCATGTCCCATGTCGGGAAAGAACACATACTGAACATATTCACGTTTCAATCCCTCTTCAATATGCTGTCTGATGGCAATTAAAAAATCACTGGTTAACGTGACTTTCTTTCGTTCACCACTGTGCTCATATTGATCCATATAAAATTGATCTGTGATTGGGTCGTAGTAGGCTCGTTTAGGCAGGCGTTTTCCAGAGTTATAGATATATTCATAGTGGGCCCCCATTTCTATGATATTGTAACCCCAATGGAAATCATCTCGGTAAACGGCGGGATCATCTTTCAACTCAGGAGCACAACGCTGTTTAGCCTCTGCCAGGAGAGCATCTTTGGCCAGGGCCATTGGTGATAGTGTAAAGGTCGTCAAAGAAATAATAATAAGTGTTAAAAAAGCTCGCATAGTTCTCCCCCCAATAGGAAGACTGTAAGAATTCCTAGGAGGAATTAAAACAAGGAATCCTTTTATGAAAAAAGTAGGGTGGTTTTGGAAATTTGTACCAGTATCAGTCGAAAATTTTACCAGGGTTCATGATGCCATCCGGGTCAAATATGGCCTTTATAGCTTTCATGTAGGTAATTTCCTCAGGGCTTCTTGTATGATGTAGGTAGGGTTTTTTGGTGAGTCCTACACCATGCTCAGCTGAAACACTGCCACCAAAGCTCTCAATTTTTTCAAACAAAATTTCGTCCACTCGGTGACAGGATTTGATAAACTCTTCGCTAGTCAGGTTTGCTGGCTTTAAAATATTAATATGTAGATTGCCGTCACCAATGTGCCCAAACCATACGGTTTCAAAGTCTGGATACTCTGACTTCAGAACTTGGTCTACGGATGTTAAAAATTCCGGTACTTTTGAAATACGCACGGATACGTCATTTTTGTAGGGCTCCCAGGCAGAGGTGGCTTCAGTAATATCCTCTCGTAGGCGCCAGAGGTCCTGAGATTGTTGGGCGCTTTGGCTGACTGTGCCGTCCACAAGCCAGCCATTTTCCATAGAACTTTCAAAAATCTCCATGGCGGCTTCTATTTCTGTCTCAGATGTATTGTCGATCTCGATAATTACATAGTAGGGTGTGGATTCTTCTAGGGGCTCTCCCTGGCCAGTGTGCCTCATGACATAGTTTTTGGCTACATCAGTGAACATCTCAAATGCAAGCAGTGAAAACCGCTTTTTGAAAGCATGATAGATCTTCATTACGCCGTCCAGTTCGGGAACAGCAAATAACAAAACCGTGGGGTTTTCTGGCGGCCGTGTAAAAGCAATCTCTGCCTGGGTGATAAAGCCTAAAGTGCCTTCAGATCCAATAAATAACTGTCTTAGGTCATAACCACTGGCATTTTTGACGAGGGATTTGTTGAGTTGCATGACTTTACCTTCACCGGTCACCACCTCTAGAGAGGTGACCCATTGGCGGATCAGACCATAGCGAACCACATTGATACCTCCAGCATTGGTGGCAATGTTTCCGCCAATCTGACTAGACCCCCTTGAGGCAAAGTCTACAGGAAACAACAAACCTTTGTCTTTAGCATAATTTTGTAGGGTTTCAGTGATCACTCCTGGTTCTACTGTCACACATTGGTCAAATTCATTGAAGTTTAAAATTCGATTCATTTTTT
Source organism: Bdellovibrionia bacterium (assembly GCA_030432925.1). GTDB lineage: Bacteria > Bdellovibrionota > Bdellovibrionia > Bdellovibrionales > UBA1609 > JABSOQ01. Next base: position 48,976 of record JAUILT010000002.1, read on the forward strand.
CAAAACTTACTACAATTTCTCTGTTAGAAGCAGTAGCAGCACCGCTTAAGCCTGTACGTCCTCCAGAAGGAACGAGAGCCACTTTGTTTTGTCGAGCCCAGTTGACTAAAGAGATCACTTCCTTGGTGGTCTTTGGAAAGACAATAGCTATGGGGTTGATGGCAATATGTTTGGTCCAGTCTTTTCCATAGGTCTCAAAAGACTCTGCGTCGGTTTTAACCCGGTCGTTTTCGATAAATTGAGTTAGGGAATCCACGTTCATGGTGTACCTCACAGCATTTGATTGAGGTGCAGAATAGCGAACAATAGGGGGGGCTGTCTATTACTACGGGTCTTTAGGCAGCAGTTCGGCGGATTTCAATGTATCTTTCGTCAGAGCCAATGTCATGGGATTGGTCTGTCATGCGAGACTGATGAATATCTTGCAGTATAGGCAGAGCCTGTACTGCCGCCTCGACTGAGCGTTCGGGAGAGTGAATGCAAATAGACTCCACTGAGGCTGCCAGAGTGGATATTTCTGGCAAACCATAAGTTTTGCCAGTACCTTTGAGTTTATGAAAATCCTCTTTCAAGCTGTCGGTGCACTGGGTCTTGATATGCCCCTCTATGGTCTGGATTTTTTCCGGTAGACTTTCAATGTACTCCTGTTTCAATTGTTCCATCATGGCAGCAAAACTCATGCTACAGCTCCCTGTGTTGTTTTGATGTTTCCAGAGTTGGCGTTCTGCCCGGGAATGCGCCAATGGGCTAGTGTAAAGTAAAATTGACTGCCTTTACCTATGGTGGATTCTACTCCAATATGACCTTCATGTTCTGTCACAATGGCGCGGGCAATGGCCAGCCCCAGTCCGGTTCCTTTGACCAGTGGGTTGTTTGGCCCTGTGGCTTGAGAGAATTTTTCGAAAATCCGTTCGATGTCTTCTGGAGCTATACCTCTCCCCTGATCATGCACATTCAACCTGAGAGACCCATGGGCATCGATATCAGCGGAGATGTTAACAACTCCTTTTTCGGGACTGAATTTAATAGCATTGGAGATCAGGTTGGTGAGCACTTGTTTGATTCTGTCAGAGTCCACGTCTATTTCTAGGTGGGGGAGTTTGCTGGCTTCTAGCCGAACACTGGCTGTGGTCGCGAGACCTTGAAGACTGGTAATGGTTTCATTGACAAGGCTTTCTAGAGAAACCCATTCTTTTTCTAGGGGAAGTCTCCCCGCCTCAATCTTGGCCAAGTCCAGAACATCATTGATCAACCGAATCAGCCGGTCGGTTTCTGTCTCGGCAATGTTCATCAGGTTTTTTGAGGAATCATTAACGTCACCGGCCACACCACTTTGTAAAAGGCTCAGTGATCCTTTGATGGAAGTCAGGGGTGTACGCAACTCATGACTAGCAATGTTAAGAAACTCTGATTTGGCTCGATCCAGAGTGGTCAATTCATCCATATTGGAGAGCACCTGCTGGGCGAGGGCGTTGAAAGTGGCGTGCAACTGACCGACCTCATTGGGGTCGGGAACAGAAAACTGATAGGAGTATTTGTTATTTAAAAAGTCAGTCATTTTGCGAGCTAAATCTTTGAGGGGATTGAAGATGCTGTAACGGATATAGAGAACCATCAAAAGAAACACTGTTAGAAGTGAGCCTGCTGCCAAAGCGGCAAAATAGATCACTCGATTTTGCCAGTAGGCCATCATGTTTCGGGCATATCTACGGTATTCCAGTTCATTTTTTAAAAAGTGTTTCACCCGTTTTTTCAACAACCAGGGGCTTTTGTCGGCATAGGCTTGTATCACATCACTGAGAGCATCTGCTCTATGCTTTGGCTCCAACAGGGCACGGGTGGACTTCAACTCTTTGTATAGGTGCTTGTCATATTTGTTGACTTTAAGGCTGGTCACAGTTTCTTCAATGGAATAGGTCAGATTCAAGGACTCGTGCATGGAGGTGTATTTGTTCCATCCGGAGTAGGAGACATATCCGAGGCTCAGGGATGCGCAAAGCGCTAGACAAAAGAGAATTTTCAATCGAGTTTGAATCAGACTTATCATGAAGCACTCCGGTTTTTCTTACTGCTAAGGATGTTCTCAATCTGCTGGCAGAGTTGAGTGGGATCAAAAGGTTTGGGGATGTATCCTCGACCATGCTCCTCAAATTGTTTGACATCACTGGCCTGGCTTTTGGCACTCAAAAAAATCACAGGCCGTACCTCTGCGACTTGTTGAGTGTACTGCTCACAAACTGCCAAGCCGTTAAGCCCTGGCATCATCTCATCCAATAAAATCACATCGTAGGTATGTCCTTCGGCAATCAGTTTTTCCAGAGCTTTTTCACCGTTGTCTATGTGAGTAACCTGGTGCCCACCCAGTTGTTCAAGGGCCATTTTAGCAATGGTAGAAATATTCGCGTCATCTTCTGCAAGAAAAACCTTCATTGTTCTTTACTCCTAAGCAACTTTGGGTGAATCCTGGTTTCTGCGGATCATAGAGCCATGGGAGAAAATCCATTCACGGATTTTTCTCAACTGATATTCACTGGCTCCCAAAAATACCATTTGTACTTCATGTTTTCCGGTATTTACTTTTGTGCTGTTCAATACACGGCAAGTCGGAGGATCAATACCTAGTTGCTGTTCAAAAAAGTATCCGCTGAGATCAACAGTTGTACCCTCTTGCAGAGCTTGATTGGACTGTACGGTAACTCCTAGTTCAGAGATAGATCTTACAAAAATAGACATAGTCATGACAGCTGCTGTCTGGGAGGAGAGTTCTTGAAACTCAATTTCTGGATGCTGGCTGGGGGGACGCTTTTCAAAAAGGGCATCGACTTTTTGCATGAACAAAATCGGATCTATGGGCTTGACGATGTAATCGTCGGCGCCACAGTCAACGGCTTTTTGAACATCTTTACGCTCTCTTAAGCCAGTCAGCATGACAATGGCCACGTGCTTAAGGTGTTCGTGGCTGCGGATCGTTTTGATCATTTCAAAGCCAGAGTAGTGAGGCATGTTGGCGTCAGAAACCACCATATCAAAAGACGTGGAGTTCAGAATCTCCATGGCTCGAATGGCATCTTCGGCTGTGACTGTTGTATGCCCGTAGTGGCCAAGAAGCTTTTCAGCCATCACTAAAATGTCTCTGTCATCATCGACGACAAGAATTCGGGCCATACTTACCTCACTTGAGTCCTCGAGAACCCTACCTACTCTAGACAGGGTCTCCTTATTATCGGCCAAAAGCCTTGTAAGACTGAGTATTTAAAAGAGGATCTGCGACTTTTTATGAGTGCTTTTTTAGAGCCTTAACAGGTTTTAGGAAAGTTTCAAAAATTGACAAACTTTTAAACACCTCTAAAAAATTAGATTTTGGGCTGAAACCAGTAAATTTGATTTAACCACGGGATTTTGTAACAAGATTTTCGTCTCGCGGAATATATATAGGTTGATTTATACCTATATATGGGTATAATAACCTAGGTAGACATCATGGGAAAAGCGAGACTTAACTTTCATCAAAAAGAACGATTTTTCTGGTGTTGACAATTTGATTGAGGATTTCAAGAAAACTGTCTTTCAACACTTCGGAGTCAAACTATGAAAAAGCTCATTATTTCGGTAAAAACTCCCTCTGAGGCTCTGGACAACTTCAGGGATGCCTATAAGGCTATTAAAAAGGGTAAGCCTAAAAGCCCTCATTACGAGATCTCCTTTGACAACAAAAAAGACTTTCAGCGCTTTATAAAAAATATAGATATTTTGATGTCGATTCAAAACTTGAAGCCCCAGTCCGTTTATGAGCTGAGTAAGATGCTCGGTCGGGACCAATCAAACCTCAATAAGATCATCCTATTTTTTGAAGACCTTGGGGTGATCAAGATCAGGGAAAAGAAAATCAAAAACCGTTCGGTGAAGACTCCAGTTGTTGATTACGAGAAAATTGAGTTTGACCTGTCGGCATAACAACGACCTCCTTTCGTAGAAAGGTTAGCAGACTCCGGACAGTCGTTCTTTCTTTGTGTTGAATCTGTGGGCCAAAGAAATTTTCTTTTTTTCTTCAAGGAGATCTATTACATTAGAAACATACGAAAAGTAGGGAGAAATCCTTAGGACCATGTTTTATTCAAAATTTTTATTTATAATGGCTTTGTCTTTCTTAACGACATTCTTTTGTCAAAAGTCGTTGAGCATGAGTTGCCGTGCTCAGAAAATGACTCTTGAAGATTCTACGAAATACTTAGCTAAAGAAAAATACTCTCCCTTTTCTGCAATGAAATGGACAAGTATCGTTGGAAATATGTCGAGCTTTATCTATCTATCGAGATATGAAAAACAAAATGAACGTGAAATTCCACATTGGGTAGCTGCTGGAGCTGTTGTGATGTGGTCAACTTCGGCGCTCTTAATGATAATGGAGGGAGGGTGCCCGGTAGAAGTCCACCCCGATGCAGAGGCCAGCAAAGTTGAGTATTCGGATGAAATTAGAGAGAGCTTGAAAATGAACAGAGCTACTTTTTGGTTCATGCATGCGATTAATACATTACCTGTTTTGCTAGCGGTACCTTATTCATCACACGATGACCGAGCATTGATTCTAGGAGGCAGCATTTTGTTGCCTGCTATTGTTGACCTTGCTTTCAGATCAACTTTTTTTAGAAGTCAGGTTTCTCCTTGGTCATTGCGACCTGGATTAGTATCGGTGGACAACAAATTCACTGGCCAACTAGCTCTTTCTTATAGCTGGTAGAACTCTAACTAAAGTTCGGTTTGATAGCTTCTCCACCTCTGCGCCGAAGTATGCCAGCAGGGATTGCTGATCAGACACGAGTGTCTCGGTTTTTCCAGTAACTTGAGCTAAGGAGCCTATTTTCATGATCTCATGAGTTCATGAGAAACGGGGGAGCTGTCAGGACTGCCGGTGGGTATCGGTATAAATCCACTCAAGATGACTAAAATTTATATAAAACTGGCGTTGGGTTGTGTATTCTGCGTGTGTGGAAAATAAGAATGTAGGTCTTTTGGACAGAAGTATTCGTTTTATTTTGGGCATTATCCTGATGACGTGGGCCATTGCTGGAGGCCCTTATTGGACGTGGTTGGGGCTTCTTCCATTGGCCACGTCCTCATGGTCGGTGTGTCCTTTGTATCGTCTTTTGGGTATTTCCAGCCGTAGAAGTCGAGATTAGGCCTGTAGGGCTGTTTTCAGTTCACCAGACTCATACATTTCCATCATGATATCGGACCCGCCCAAAAGTTCATTATTGACATAGAGCTGGGGAATTGTGGGCCATTGACCAAACTCCTTGATGCCTTGTCGAATGATTTCATCCTCGAGAACATTGAATGTCTCAAACTCTGTACCCAACTCTTTTAAAATGGCAACAGCTCTTGCGGAAAACCCACATTGAGGAAAGGAAGGAGTGCCTTTCATGAACAGCATGACTTTGCTAGATTTCAAGATTTCTTCGATACGTGTTTTTGTTGATTCATCCATTTATAAACTCCTTGTTATTTAGCGAGAGATTTAATACTGAGGGCGTGCAGCTCACCGGATTTCAATTCCACATCGAAAACCTTCATCACGGCCTGATGTTGTTTGACCCGGTTTAGATCAGAAAACTGGGAGGCGATGATTCTCACCTCAAAGTTGCTGCCTCCTCCGGTCATATCGGAAACCATGACATCCGATCCTGGGAATGCCTTTTTCAATCTGTCTTCCACGTCTTTTTCTAACATAGTCCGTCAACACCTCTGTTTGAGGGATTTTTTAGCGGATTTCAAGGGGGTAGACAAAGTATTTGGCTCAGGCTATGATGCGGCATGTCTGATTTTTTCATCGGTGCTAGTCCGGAGCATATAAAGAAGGAAAGAGCCAAGGCTCAAAGTTTAAGAAAGTCCCAATGGTGGAAGCGAAAGCTCAATGAGGGGCGTTGTTATTACTGTGAAAAGTCATTGGCTCCTGCTGAGTTGACGATGGACCACAAAGTGCCTTTGGCCCGAGGGGGCTTTTCCACAAAAGCCAATTTGGTGACTGCCTGTAAAAGCTGCAACAGCGACAAACAAAACTCCCTTGCTTTGGAATGGAAGCCAGAAGCCACCGACGAATCGTCTTGATTTCTCAGCCCCTGTGCGTAAGACTCTGAATTTACAGGGGTCTTTTCATTACATAGTTTGACGTCAAAAAAGGTGAATAGAAGTGTCCAGAATTACGACCAGTAGTACAGCAGAATATTTTGCCAAAAACCTTCAGCAGGTGGGTTTTTCATCGCCCCTTAAGGCTGTGTTAACCACCCTGAAAGAGGCTGTTGATAACTCTCTAGATGCCTGTGAGGAGCATGGAATTGCCCCCGAATTGACAGTTTCTATTTTAAAAGTGGGAAAAGGCTCTGGTCGAAACACGGATCTGGTAGAGATTATTGTTGAAGATAATGGTCCTGGGTTAGAGCAGGGAGACTTGGCCAAGGTATTTGGTGAGTATTTGGCCTCCTCAAAGTTTGGTCGGGGGCAGTGCTCTCGTGGGCAGCAGGGAATCGGAATTTCTGCGGCAACCACTTGGGCTCAGTTGACGAATGCAGCTGGTGTGAAGGTCACTTCAAAGACTCAAAAAATGCGTAAAGCCATTCAGTGTTACATTGATGTGGATATCAAAGGCAATAAAGGCATTATCAAAAAGAAAGAAACTGTAGATTGGGACAAGTCCAATGGACTGCGGGTGGAGTTTCGTATTGATGGCCGGGTTCAGTTGAATGGGGATGGTGGTTTAATCACTTATCTGGAAGGCACGACACTGGTGAACCCTCATTTGTCTCTGAACTACAAGCTTCTCGACAATGACTGGGTTCATGTGGGTCGAGTCAGTGATGATGTTCCCAAAGTACCGCCACCTACACTTCCCCACCCTCACACTATGAAACTGGGGGAGTTTATGACTCACGCCGGTCTTTACGGAAAGATGACTCTGGACAAGTTTTTAAAAAAAGGCTTTTCCAGAATTTCAGATAACACCATCAAAGACATGATGAAACACGGACTAAAAAAAGACCATCTTAAGCGCCAGCTCACAGCGATTAAGGAGACTGAGTACAAATCTATTTTTCAGGCTATTCAAGAAACAGATTTAGCCAACCCTACCACCCGGTCTGTTTTGACTGTGGGTGAAGAGGGTCTGGCCAAAAGTATTCAGAGAATTGGTGAAGTGGATTTTTTTAGTGTAAATACCAGAAAGCCCAAGATCTGTGATCATAAGCCAGTAGTTGTAGAAGTGGCTATCGCTCGGTTTATTAACCGTGGAGATGCCGATGATGCGGCTCAGTTGATTCGGTTTGCGAATCGGGTGCCTCTGCAGTTTGACAAAGCTGCCTGCGCCATTACTAAAGCCGTGGAGTCCGTTAATTGGCGCTCTTATGGCTTAACTCAGCCCAAGAATAGTATGCCCTTAGGGCCTTATGTTTTTGCTGTTGCCGTAACTTCACCGTTTATCAAATTTAAAAACGCCTCCAAAGAGACTATTGATGCCAGTGATGAATTGGTGGAAGAGATCCGACGGGCTCTGATGCAGGCTGGGCAAAAGTTATCTCGTCACATCAAAGCGGAGCACCGAGCCGCTGATCTAGAAAGAAAGATTCAACACATTGAGAAATTTGCACCCATTCTTGTTCACGGACTGGCAGAGATCACCAAAGCTCCCAAGAAGAGGGAGCTAGCTGCGACTGAGGGCTTAAAGAAAATTCTTGGGCGGGATGCGGATGATGCTGAGGATAAACTTAAAGAGGCCGAAGGCCGTTTGAAGGTTCTTAAGGCCAAGCAAAAAAAGACTCTGGGAATTAATGAACAACAGGAAGAAGTTGCCAAAGAGGCAACGAAAAAAAATAGCAAAAAGGCAGTAAAGAAGACGACCAAAAAGACTGTAATTAAGAAAGCCACAACGAAGAGGGCGAGCACCAAAAAAGGCGCTGTGACAAAAAAAGTGGCACAGAAAAAGATGGCAAAAAAGAAAACAACAAAGAAAAAACGCTAAGGGAAAACGGAAATGGCTAAGAGAACTTCACCTATAAGAGTCCGAAAGCTAGACAAAAATATTCCAAAGTTGGCAAATGATATCTGTAATCAGATGCTCACCGATCTAGAAAACGCCAAGCGCCCAGTGATTGAGGCTGTGAAGTGTTCGTTGGACAACTCTAACTACAGTCCTAAGGTGGGGTATTTCACCCCAGGAGATAAGCGTGTCCGTTCGGAATTGAATGTATCTTCTGTACAAAAGTTGGCTCGTACAGTTTTCATGTTGAATATTCTTTTGAAAAACTTGAAGTCGGGTGCTGTAAACACAAAACGTGAACTTTACTATATTAGCAAAGGCTTTATGAAGTCTGACGCTTTTTATAAACCTCTGGACTTTGAGGATCAGGCAGAAAGCGACGGTGTTGTGGAGTTTATCTGCGATTTTATGGAAGTATATCGTGAGGAGCTTAACTGCTTTGCCGGGGACCGGGGAGGACAGACTTACTCTAAAAACCTGATTGTAACTGAAACACTGGAGGATGGCACCAAGGCTGTTGTGGACTTGAGTACTCTGGGAACGACACCTTTTCAGCCAAAAAACAAACCTCAGTCCTTTCAGTTGAAGAAAAAAGGAAAGATTGATTTCTGTTTGGTTGTTGAGTCAGAAGGTACAGCCAACACTCTGGTCGCCAATGGAATCACTAAGCGCCACAAGTGTATTGTGATGGGTGCCCAAGGGGTACCTAGTAATGGGGTCCGTGGCTGGTGTAAAACCATTCAAGAACAGCTAAAAGTACCCATTTATTTTTATGGTGATTTGGATGCCTACACTATGCAAAATATTTTTCGTACTCTAAAAGCCGGTTCAGCAGCTAGTCTGATCCGTAACTCGGATTTTTCGGCTCCTGATGTAAAGTTTTTGGGAGTATTGCCTGAAGATGTCAAAAAATATGATCTGCACTGTTACTCGGTTGGAGAAAAGGACGCTTCTGAAGCAAGGTCTTTAAAAAAAGCCAAAGATGTGCTGGCCAATGACCCGTTCTTTAAAGACAAAAAGAATAAGGACTTGGCAGCCATTTTAAAATGGCTGGTCAAAGAGAAGAAGCGTTGTGAACAACAGTCTGTATTTTCCGTGGACCCTAAGAATCCAAGAATTCTTGAAGAGATCATTGTCGACAAAATCAAAAAAGGATCCTACGTTTGATCAAGGAAAATTCATTCAGCCCATTTGTGGGTGTTGGATGCCGTGAGAACTCACCAATCCATCCAATCCACACGAAAGGCCACCCCTTCTTGGGTAGTGACATTGATAAGAAAAATAATCTTTGCCTGGTAGAAGTCATCAGAGAGTGGGTCAATATTCTCGTCAACGCAGAGGTGAACCTCAGAGTCTTCACTCAACCATGCATTGATTTTTTTCCGTTCAGGAGTTGTGAGCCAGGACTCACCAAGTTGTAGAACCTGCTGCTCGAGGTAGTTCAAAACTACATCTCCATTAGCTTTTCCACACTTGAGAGCGTTTTTTCTTTTGTTATACTCTTCTCCAGCATTTAAAAACGCATGCTCGATTGTTGTGTCAAAAGAGAGGGCCTGATCTAGAGCTTGAACAGCCTGCTTGAACGTTTTTGAGGGTTCATTGGCAAGAGCAGAAATTGAAGTGACGGTAAGAATAAGTCCTAAAAGTAAGTTTTTAAACATGGGGCGTGAACTCCTTAGAAATATTTAGGCCTCTGCTTATACCATAAAACTTGATGAGGCTGAGCCCTCGTGAAAAGAATATATACCAACTCAATCCCAAAAATCCTTAAAAATTCAAACCAGATCGGTATAAAAAAAGCCACACTTATCAGGTGTGGCTTTAAAAGTTTAATAATTACAATTGGTTGGTTACAGGCTCAGGGGCAGGCTGACATTGATTGTGTAGTATTCTGTTTCTCGCTTGGTATTGAGGGTGTTGCCGTTCAGCTCATCGTAGGATGCCGTGGACATTTCAAAGTTGATAGCCACAAATGGTAGACCTGTATAACCAACTCCCAATTTTAGACCGGTGCCTTCATATTTATTGCTGTTAGCCTCATCAGCCTTGGCGTTGAACATATAGGTTCCATACACTCGTAGCAAAATGGGAAATTCGAACCCCAGAGCAAGTCCCATATTGGTTTGATCAAAATCAACTTCTGGAGAAGAGTCTAAAGTCATAGAGCCTTGTTCATATTCACCGGCAATAAAAAACCCCATCATGCCATAGCCCAGCCGGGCTCCCAAGTGAGGTCCTCCAGAGTAGTCTGTGGAGGTGGATCCATCTTTCCAGTCTCCACTGAGGGAGTATCCAAGAAAAGGCTCCACATGAATTCCAGCCTGAGCTGCTTGGCAAAAACCCACAACTGTGGCGGCGGCAAGTAGTAAACTTTTGAAGGATCTCATCCTCTTTCTCCTTTGTTTGTGGCTGTGATGATGAGACCCGACTTATGTCATGTCCGGTGAATCATCCGCCTATTTTTTGACTTTTAAAGAGTCCCAAGCTGCTGAAATAAGGTCAACTTTTGTTTCAAAAATATCACACCCCTTAATGAAACCGTATTGATGCAAAAAGCCACCTATTGCGCTCCATGGCATATGCGAGTAATTTTCATTCTGCACACATATACATAACTGAATAGACAGGAGTGGCTGCCCATGGCTCAGATCGAAACCACACCAGACATGGTGGAACGTGTTTACAAAAAAACCCAAGATAACTTGAAAATCATTCGTGAAAGACTGGGGCGCCCTCTAACTCTGGCTGAAAAAACGGTCTACGGTCACCTGGTGGATCCAAAACATCAGGATCTAACACGGGGGGAGAGTTTTTTAGAGTTGGCTCCAGATCGAGTGGCCATGCAGGATGCCACAGCTCAAATGGCAGTGCTTCAATTTATGTTGGCGGGAAAAGATGAGGCCGCAGTACCTAGTACCATTCACTGTGATCACCTAATCCGTGCTTATGAAGGTATGGATGAAGATATGAAAATAGCCATGGATGAAAATAAAGAGGTCTTTGATTTTCTAGCATCGGCAGGAAGCCGCTACAACATGGGATTTTGGAAACCTGGGGCGGGGATTATTCATCAGGTGGTTTTAGAAAACTATGCCTTTCCTGGAGGAATGATGATCGGAACAGACTCTCACACTCCTAATGCCGGTGGACTTGGAATGTGTGCCGTGGGTGTGGGAGGTGCTGATGCCAGTGATGTGATGGCTGGCTTGAATTGGGAAGTAAAAAACCCCAAACTGATTGGTGTGCACTTGAAAGGAAAAATTCAAGGGTGGGCCTCTCCCAAGGATGTGATTATCAAACTTTGTGGAATACTGACTGTCAAAGGTGGAACCAACAAAATTGTGGAATATTTTGGAGAGGGAGTGAAGTCCTTAAGTTGTACAGGAAAAGGCACTATCACCAATATGGGGGCTGAGTTGGGAGCCACGACCTCTATTTTTCCTTATGATGAAAAAATGCAGGCCTTTTTGAGCGCTACAAAACGCGCTGACCTTGCAGCATTGGCAAACAAGTATAAAGACATTCTTGTGGCTGACCCAGAAGTAGAGAAAGATCCTTCCAAATATTATGACGAGGTGATTGAAATTGATTTGGAGACCTTAGAGCCTCATATAACGGGCCCCCACTCACCAGACGCAGCAAGACCTATCAGTGAGATGAAGCAGGCTGTAAAAGACAACGGTTGGGTTCAGGACCTGTCAGCAGCACTGATTGGATCTTGTACAAACTCCTCTTATGAAGACATTGGTCGCGCCACTCATGTAGCTAAGCAGGTTTTGGATGCTGGTGGTAAAATGCCTCAACAATTTTTGGTGTCGCCAGGCTCTTCACAGATCAAGAAAACCATTGAGCGTGATGGACAGATGAAAATTCTAGATGATGTGGGAGCTACGGTGCTTTCCAATGCTTGCGGCCCTTGTATTGGGCAATGGAAGCGAGATGACTTTAAAAAAGGTCAGGTGAATACGATTATTAATTCCTTTAACAGAAATTTCCGTGGGCGAAATGATGCCAACCCAGAAACACTGTCATTTATTGCTAGCCCCGAAATCACTATGGCCGTGGGTCTTTCTGGTAAGATTGATTTTAATCCGGTGACAGATGAGATTCCACTGACCAACGGAAAAACCATAAAGCTACAGGCACCGACAGCACCAGAGCTTCCTGAAAGTGGTTATGTGGCCGATCCTAATGCTTATCAGGCTCCGGCAGGAACAGGTACTGAAGTGCAGGTCGCTTCGGGCTCAGAACGTCTTCAGCTGTTGGAGCCCTTCAAACCTTGGGATGGCAATGATATGGCAGATATGGTGATTTTGTTTAAAGCTGCAGGAAAATGCACTACAGATCATATTTCTCCGGCGGGGCCTTGGTTGAAGTATCGAGGGCACTTAGATAATATTTCTGCAAATATGCTTTTGGGCGGACACAATGAATTTACTAGCGAGCCTGGAACGGCCACCAACGTTCAGACGGGAGAAACCCAACAGCCCCATGAAGTGGCGAGAGAGTATAAGGCCAAGGGGCAGCCATGGGTGATCTTTGGTGATGACAACTATGGGGAGGGGTCCAGCCGTGAACATGCAGCTATGAGCCCTCGATTTTTAGGGTGTGCTTTGGTGATGGTAAAATCCTTTGCTCGGATTCATGAGACCAATTTAAAAAAACAAGGGGTGTTGGCGCTGACTTTTGCTGATCCTTCTGACTACTCCAAAGTGAAGGCTTCTGACAGAGTGGCCGTTGAGGGGTTGAAAGGCTTTGCTCCTGGAAAAGCTCTGACGGTGGTTTTGACCCATGAAGATGGTTCACAGGACAAGATTACAGCCAATCATACCTTTAATGCTGACCAGATCGAGTGGTTTAAGGCTGGTTCTGCATTGAACAAGTTGAGGTCAGTATAGCGCCCCCTCAACTCACATGCTGAATTTTTTAGAACGGGCCAGCTCTATGGCTTTTCGGCAGCGTTCATACTGTTGATTATGAATCTTCAGTTGTTTCACAACAGTGGGCTTCATGTCGGGATGAGATTTAATAAACTCCTCCAGTTTTCGGTTTTCTGGGTTCTGACATTCATCCGGGGTCAGTGCGGTGAATGTCCGGGCTTTGTGAGTTTCTTTTCCAGCGCCAAGTGTTTTCATGTGATTATAAAATTCTCCAGAAAACTTTTTGCGGAATTCAGATTGGTGTGTAGGGAAAAGGCTATAAATAGCACTTCTTAACACTGCAAAGCTCTCAGCAGAACTCTTATCTGTAAATTTTTTGATCCACTCTTGCTTTTTATTCCAGTTTGGAAGAGCTGCCTCAGAGGAAACTCTGGAAAGCTGTCCTTGATGGGAGGTGTCTCTTTGGGCTTCTCGTCGGATCAAAGATTTGACCGAAGGATACCCTCTTGACGACAGTGTATAGATGATACTCCACCTTTTGTCTTGATCTATTTTCAGTCCACGAAAACGAATGCCACCATCTAGAATACGTCGAAGTCTCTTCAACACTAAGGGAGATTCAGCCACTTTAACAAAACCATCAAAAAATATTTTTTGCTGTTCAGAGCCAGGTTTTGCCAGTTTTAGTCGTCGCCAGATCAGACTCTCTGTGCGATCGACAAATTTTTTGTAGGACCGAGATGCTCCTCCCTCTTTGATCAGGTAATAACCAATCACTGAAGGTTTATAAGAACCCGACAGGCGTTGGATCATTTCTCTCAGTATAAAGGGGTCCTTTTCATTGCGCAGGCTTCCTGTGAGGAGAATATCTCCAAAGGCCTCAAAGCTCAATTTAGCGTAGACAACCATGTCCCATAGAGAACTCCAAAAGAGGTTTCTGAGAAAAGGGTCTTTTACATTGGATATTCCGTGCTTGAGGTGTCCCAAAGAGATGGGGTCTAATTTTATGTTCACATAGGCATGGTCCCCGTAGTTGGGAAAAACAATTTTTGGGCAAGGGAGGCCAACAGCCTCAGATACATTGGCTGAAGCTGTTGAAATATAGACTTTTAAAATATGTTCTACAAAAAATTCTTGCTGTTTCTGATTGAGCAAAGCTACTTGCAGTGCATGGGGGCGGGTATGAGGATGCTCCGGAGCTGAGCTTTGAGTCAGCGTTAGTTTTGTGATCTTGTTTTTGTCGCAGACAAAGTCCGCATTGATAGTATTAACACCTGATGTTTGTAGCCAGAGCTTTTGCCATTCAACTAAATTTTTGTTTGTGGTGGCATCCATGGCAGCTATAAAGTCTTTTAACTCCGTATTTCCACCAGCATGTTTTTTGAAATAAGCACGGGTTCCCTGTTTGAAGTTATCCTCACCAATATAGTAGGCCAGTTGTTTCAGGGAGGAGGCTCCTTTGCCGTAAGTAATGCCATCAAAATTAGCCATGGCTTGTTGAGTATTAGGAACATTGGCTTCAATGGGATGTGTGGTGACCAGTTGATCTTCCCAATAGGCCCAGCGCTTAGTTCTATTAAAACCAACCCAGGCTTTGTCTTTGAACTCTCCGGTACTAGACAAAGCCAGGTGAGCCATATAGGTGGCAAAACTTTCATTCAACCACAGGTCATCCCACCACGTCATAGTGACTAGGTTACCAAACCACATATGAGCCATTTCGTGCAAAATAACCATGCTCAGGCTCATACGCTCTTGTTCAGACTTTTCTCCTCGAGAGACAAATCGCTCTGAAAATGTCACCGCTCCCACGTTTTCCATGGCACCGGCATTGAATTCTGGAACAATGATCTGATCATATTTAATATAGGGGTAGTTAATGGCAAAGTATTCATTAAAAAACTCAAAGCCTTCGCGGGTAAATTGGAACCAATCATTGCTTTTTACATATTTTGCAAGACTTTGACGGGCAAAAAGGCGCAGTGGAATGTCATTGGCTTTGTCCTCCCACACATGGTACTCACCCGCATGCAGCGACCAAATATAAGTAGAAAACCGAGCACTTTGAGGAAATGACCAGAGGTCATGGTCCTTTTCTTTTTTAACTTCAGACTCTCTAACTGAGGTGATAACACTCCAGTTTTTTGGGGCTTTCACAGTCATTTTATAAGTGGCTTTGATATTGGGCTGGTCAAACACTGGAAATACGTTGTTGGCGTCAAATGGCTCGAGATCTGTGAATAGGTATCTTTTTTTATCGTCAGGATCGATAAATTGATGCAATCCAGAGCCGTTTTTTGAGTACTTATGAATAAATTCAACAACCAGTGTGGTAGTACCGGTTTTTAAGTGTTTTTTGTCAATCCAGATAAAGTGGTTGTTATAAGTATAGGGAACAGGCACTGAATTCAAGGAGACATTTTTGACAATTCCATCAAAGAAGTCCACCCTTAGGCCATTGTAGGTTTTCAGTAGTTCAAAAGTTGTTGTGACCCGACCTTGAAAGTTTTCAGGGGAGGTCAAGTCGAAGTAGAGGTTGTAACGAGTTTCAGCGACCTGACGGGCTCGATATTCAGCTTCCGTTTTAGAAAGGTCTGCAGGAGCATTAGGGGCCATGGTTGGTGGCATTGGGACTGAGGCACAGTTGCTGAGCGTAAAAAGAAGAGACAGTGACATTAAAGTCAGAGTGATGTATTTCATAAAAAAACCTCCGCGGTAGAAATACTGGTATATCGGCGGATCTATTGTGAGTCCAGTGGGAACAGGTACTCAGTGATAACCTGCCCATCGCGTTGAACTGTATAGAGTTCTATAACATCGGGTCTCAGAGCCACTCTTTGTTTATCGGCAAACTCCCTGACTTTAGGGTATACCTTCATGGGACCAATGGCAGGCGAACCCTGAAAGCGAGAATAAATGACTTTGTTTAAAGAAAAAACTTGGGTGAACCATTGAGGTGGTTCAGAGTTTTTGAGTTGTTGTTGGTTTTCTTTAGAAATGACACATCCAATATGGCTCCTGAGCCGATCAGCATCGACTACAGCAGGGTCATCGAGAAAATGGCCAAATGTCTTTTTGCAGGCAATGCCCTCATTGCGCAGTTGTTTTTCCAGTTGGATGAGGGAGCCATTGATCTCATGATAGGGGCCGCGGTGTTTTGTATAGATGACATAAAAGTCAGGATACATCTGTACTTCAATAGTGACATCTTTGAAGGCTCCTAAGTGAACAAATAAATACGCCCCCAATCCACTTCCTATTGCAAGAATAGAGAGAAAAAACCATTTGATCATTGGTAGTTGATTTGTCCGCAGTGAGTTGAGCTATCATTGGGCTCAACGACGAGAGTGCCGTGCTTTAGGTGTTCTGCAACAGTGGGGTCTAAGTCTTTATTGAGATAGAAGGAGTAGTCTTCTACAAATGGCCAACCCAACATTTTGTACTTGGGGCTGTTGGCTGTACGATGGGTGGAGTTATTTTTGAGTGTGAGAACTTCCATGGAGGTCATCAGTTCAAAGGGGTTGTTGACCAGTAATATCGCATTGGAGAGCTGGATGCTGGGAGCTTTGGTAAAGAGGCTTTGGTTACTCATCCAGGCCGAAAGGCACACATTGATTTTTCTATGAATACTTTCGCCATCAACAGCAAAGCAATAGAGATCTCCTTTTCCAGACCAGGAGTCAGAGCCGCCATAGAGGCTCAGTAGTGGGTCGCCAAAAAGTTCTGCATTGAAGCTGCAAACAGTTGATTTTTGAGCAAAAATTGGATGTGAGTGACAGCTGGTAAAAAGTTGAAAGACCAGTATGAAGAGGCTCCATCGCACAGTTATTTCTCCCGGGTAGCTCAGACCTCAGACATATATGCCGGAGTGCGAAATAAATCAAGGGATAAAAACTCGCCCCTCAAAGGCTTTGCGTTTGATGATCCCCAAGTTGCTGGAATCAGATAACCCAGGGGGAACATTGGATAGGATAATATATTCGTTTTTACCTAAAATTCCATTTCGGGAGATTTGATAGGTTTTTAGGGGAGGGGTGTGGCGGGACCTGATAAAATAGGGTTTATTGCCAGCCATAATTAGTGAACCATTAATTTTAATATGCCATTCGGTTTCGATATCTGTTTCCATAACCTCAAAGGTATCTCCCGGCAGCCCATAGACAATTTTAACCACGGGTTCAATGGGAGGGGATATACGAAAATAGACCAAGTCCCCTTCAGCAACATCATTGCAGTTATAATAGCCAATAAGCACTTTGAGAACATGGCCTTTTTCAACAAGTCCTGAAAGATCTGTGTCCTGCATAGTGATGACTTTTTGGTCAGTGACGCAACTGACTTGCCCCATGCTATTTATTTTTTCTTTTATAAAATAGCTAGAGTATAGAACCCAGCTAATGGTTCCTACTCCAGTGAGAAATAAAATCACAGTAAACACTGTGAGCAGTTTGTCTTTCCACATAGTCAGTCATTCCTTATGTGTCCTTCCACTTAATTGAACATCCCATGGAGGGGTTTTGCTCTTTAAGAGGAATTTGTTTTCCCTGTAGAACTGTCTCGAGTGCTGATTGTAGTTCTTTTTTAGTGACCTTGCCAGCATCTTTCCAGGAATCATCCAGTCGTCCCCGGTAAGCCAAGGTGCCTTTGGAGTCAAAAATGTAGAGATCTGGTGTACAAATGGCCTCAAAGCTTTTGGCAACACTTTGAGATTCATCATGCAGATAAGGAAAAGGGTACTTCAGCTCTTCGGCACGTTTTTTTAAATTTTCAAAGGAGTCTTCGGGGTAGTCAACTGGGTCATTAGAACAAATGGCTGCAAACTGGGCACAATGGGCAAATTTTTGACCGAGTTGAACAAGACGCTCTTCAATAGCCTGAACATAGGGGCAATGGTTACAGATGAACATAATAACAATAGGTTGTTTGTGGCGGAGCAGATCTTTTGATGTCCAAGTGGTTCCATCTGTAGCGGGAAGGGTGAACTCAGGCAAGGTGAACTCGCTCTGAGCCTCTGGTGTATAGGTGAGGGCCACTTTATAACTCCGTCCAGTGAAGGGTTTGCTTTTCCATAATGATATCTCCATCGGAAGAAACTTCGAGCACAAGCCCTGGCCGCAATGGGTTCAGATTTAAAGCTTCCACAAGACTTTCACGGTGCTCTTGTGAGAGTTCTTGCTTTAAACAGTCTTGAGAGGCTTTTTTCAGGTTTTCATATAAAATTGACAAAAAAGAGTTCCACCTCTCCAGTTCTAGAGGGCCGCCGAGTCCCTGCTTGTCAGTCAAGAACCCAGCTGTGTTGACGGAGTCGGGAGATGATAAAACGTTCAGCCCGAAACCTGCAAATAAAAGTGATTGGTCACCTTGTTGAATAGTTTCTAAAAGTAGGCCCCCGACTTTTTTGTCACAGATATAAATATCGTTGGGGGCTTTTAAGCTCCATTCTAAGCTGGGCCAAGTGCCTCTTGTAGCTTCAAAAACGGCGAGGCCAAATAAGGGAGCCGTTATATGTTGTGGAGGTTGATTCAGTGGGAAGCTCCAAGTGGACAGTAAATAGTGTCCCATGCCGAGGTCTGCCCAATGATTACTGCCACGACCTCGT
>JAUILT010000096.1 GCA_030432925.1 Bdellovibrionia bacterium
TCCGGGGATGATAGGAAAGGGCATGGTTTGGGCATAGACACTTTCAATGGCTGATGGGTCTAGGGGAATGTGGGCTTTATAATACTTGCCTTCGTGAAGGAAGTTATTCACTGTGATGTAGGCTCCTGTCTCTCCCACTTGTTTATGAGCTCTATCTAGTGTAGGAGCTCTAAACTTTTTACTGTCAACAGGTTGACCTGCATATACATAGGCTTTTTGGGAGATATAAAGTCGGCCATCTTCGCCTGTAAAAGTGGCAGGGGTTAGAAGAGTCAAGGCTTCACACTTATTGGCCTTTTCTTCTGCAAGTCCCCGAGTTTCCCAGGGCAGGTAAAGAGCATGCGCTATAAAAGCGAGCATTAAAAAACGAAGTGCGACGGTCATAAAATATCCTTCCAAAAAATTATATTGCGCATCATAGGGAAAAGAAGGGGGAAATGCAAATTTGAAGAAAGGACCTTTGTTAGGACTGGAATTGTTACTGAAAAGGAATATAATTTATACCGGTTTGGTTTGATATTTTGGGATTGAGATGGCTAGCAAATCAGCTTCAAAAAACTGAAAAATTCAAATTGAATCGGTAGGTGCCCAATTTGTTTTGAGTATTCAAATGGGATCCGTATACTTCCAACAGGCAAGGAGTCTTTCATGAAATTGATTTTATTTTTTGCTGCTGTCTTAACGGCAGTGGCTTGTGCAAAAAAACCTAAATATGACGATGCTATGCTAGAGAAGTACCCCAAATGCTATCACGGCAATTTCAAGATTTATAAAAAGTGCATTCAAAAAAATGAAGCTGGTGACCCCGTTACAGCTGTGGAGTTAGAGAATACAGCTTACCCTGGACAGTACAAATAAGGAGCCCCTTCGAAGTAAAAAGAGGACGGGCTCTTATTTTTTTATAGACCCTAAACAACTACAACGAACAGTTACCAAGCTTAACACTGATGATGGCGTTCTTATTGTCTGAACGAGTTTTAACAACAGCTTTTTGACAAATAATTGGAGATTGTTCGATGATTTGAGCTTTTACTGTGTAGTGATAGTAAGATATTCCATCGTATTTTCCCCAGGTATCTGCAAAGGAGGCAATACTGTTTGGCGTTGATTGAACAGCTGTCATTGTATCAACGTCTATTCCTCTTTCGTTAAAAACACTCTTCATTGCTTCAATGTGAGAAGAGCTCACTTCTTCGGCTTGTGCCAGCCCAGCATAAAAAGAAACGGCTAAAAGAATCATTAGGGTTTTCATTTTTCCTCCAAAAATTGTCATCTCAGTATCCAAAATATACAACTCAAGTCACACTGAGAGGGTTTTTAAGTCAGTCTACAGGTGGTACTTCAAGATATATGCCACAGTAGACAGGGGCGTTTTAAACGTCCCTTTGGATCTGAGAGGCCTTTGAAGGTCGCTGAGCTACCAAAAAAGTAAGGCCCGTTAAGAGAACAAAAAGACTTGCCCAACTAGATATGGTTAAACCCATGGGAGCGAGCCCCCGCATGTCGTTTCTGAACTGCTCCATAATAAGACGACCAGCTCCATGGAGGGTCATCATAACAAAAAATAAGGCCCCCGGCCCCCAGTGATTTTTAAAAGGTGTTCTTTTTTCTAAAAGCCAGATACTGGTAAAGATCATTGCCTCCCAGAGCATGGCATAGATGGGAGTGGGATGAAGGGGTATGCCTGATGGGGCCTCAGTGCCTGGTGGATAAGTGATGGCCCAAGGTAGATCCGTGGGCTTCCCATAACCGCTACCTGAAAGAAGAGTGGCAAAACGCCCTAGAAAATAAGTCATTGGAATAATGGGAGCAAATACGTCCATCCATTGGTAGATATTCTCTCTGCGAAGCTTTAAATAAAAGACACTTATTAAAGCTGCTAATAAGGCTCCACCGTAAAAAACAAATCCCCCCTGCCAGACCTTGAAGACATCCATAGGTTTATGGGTGTAGTATTCTGGAAGTTCATAAAATACATGGAATAACCGAGCCCCCACAAACCCCATAACCATAATAATCATGGCAAGATTCATAGATATTTTAATGGACATTTGCATGTGTTGAGATCGTGAATACAGATAAAATATGGCTGTACAGTAGGCCAGAGCGATTACAGTGAAGTAACTGGGTAGATAGTAGTGTTCACTTAAGCGAATGATCGGGTACACGGCCTGTAAAATCCTTGATTTAATTCACCCCATAGACTTTTAGATCATTCAGAGTGACAGGAGCTTTGTGATCGTTGATTTCAATAACATAAAAGCGCGCTCGAATTCGAGTTTCATTTTGGTAAATAGGCTGCAAGCCCTGTTGGCGCATGAGTTGGTCCAACAGGTGTCTTTGATCAATATAGTTGATGCCATCATATTCAGTTTCAAGAGAGGCTACGCACCCTAATGTCGGATAGTAGGGGTAGTAGGTTGTCGATTTATTCTCATTTCTTCTTAGTGTTCCATGAATGCGTAGAGCAGATCGCCCCATGTCTCGAGCTATGAGAGCCTCTTTCCACCAGTTTTCAGAATGACTGCTCAATGGAAGTAGGCTTTTCATGGTATTTTCATTTTTGGATTGAGGAATAAATGTCATAATCAGGCGACGGTAGCGCCCATAGACGTTCTGCTTATTGGCTTCAGGCATCACTCCATCCAGTGTGTAAATACCAGCGGGAGTCTCTCCATTGAACTGATTGTACTCTTTACCCAAACGGGACAGAGAGAGTTTGCCCTGGTGCCAGAGGCTTCCATTTGGATTTCTAACCCAACGATTGTCACCATCTTTCATGAGTTGTATGCAGGAATAATTGCGACGAGTTCTACAAAACTGAAAGAGGGTTGGTTTTTTATAAAAGCGGCCTTCTCGATAATTTCTGGCGTTAGGAAGTTTATTAAGGAGGTCCCGGATCTGGGAGGTAGAAGGAGGGCGGATAGCAGATTGCATATGGGAACAGTCCTGCCTAATGAGCGGATATTTTTTAAAGAGGTTCTGAATAGCTGGGGTTTTTGAACCTCTTAAGGCGCATACGGTGGCTTTGACGTCAGTATTATCTATGGTCCATTGGTCGTGGATTTTAATTTCCATAAGAATATCTGTTTGCTTTTGTATGACATGGGCCAAGAGTAAATGCAGTGTTGCAGGAAGAGTATTTAGCTGAAGAAACTTTAAGGTTTCTGTTTTTTCAGGTTGAGTCATCAATATTTCAGAGAAAGCTCTGGCAAACAGTGCTTGGTGGTTTTTGGTTTTAGTGGCTCGGTAGACCTGTTCTTCAAATTGTTTTTGTTGGTCAAACGCATGAGCCTCACTGATGCTCTTAATAACTTGTAGATATTTATCGTATTGGGGTTCTTCTTCGATGGGGTCTAAAGCCCATCCAAAAGGGGAGAGAAAAATCAAGATAAGCAAGGGTGCGATCCTTCGCATGGGAGAGCCTCCGATCCTTGGTGGGTTCCTTATTATCATAAAGCAGAAAAGGTCGAAGGGTCTAGTACATCAAAAGCGACCAACACCTTCGACTAGACATGCAAAAAGGCTCTTAGATGCTGAATGCCAGGCCACCAATGATTAATAGGCCTTGGTTGAAGGTGTCTCCAGAGCCTCTTAATTGATCGAGAAAACCACGATTATAGGTTCCTTCAATAATAAACTCATAGCCTTTTTGAACAGGGAATTTACCGCCGATACCAAGGTTACCGATAATATCGAGGTTTTTTGTAGCCTGCTTATTGTTAGTGGACACCAAAAAGGAAGTGAGCATTCCGCCTTTAATATAAAGGCCCTTTTGAACCCCAGAAGTATAAAATTTAGCATTCAGGGGAATGGCTAAGTATCCGGAATTGATTTCTAGAGTGCTGTTTTTGCTGCTTGTCTGAAAATAAGAGAGGCCGGTTTCGACAACACGGCTGTTATCTCCGATATCAAAGGTCAGGCTACCAGCCATATTTTGATCGTTGGAATTTTGGGACTGGTCACCAGTTTTTTCAAAGGCTCCCATTCCAATGAGGGCATTCAATGAAACGCCTGGGCGTTGTTCAATTTCCACAATATTACCCAACTTGGCTTTAGTTTCAGTGGCCGCTTGGGAGTCTGTGGCATTATTGGCCAATGCTGGAAGTCCAATGAGTAGTGAGCAACCAGCAGTAAAAAAGTATTTTAGAACATTTGCGTTTTTCATAAGGTTTCTCCATATATGTGTAGAACATTTAATTTGTCATATACCGAATCGAATCGGCATAAAAGTCAATTTTTCATTCGTAAAATGCGTCGTCTTTCTTTAAGTGAGTGAGCTTCATTTTCGTAAGTCTCTACCTGTGTTTCGAGCTTCACATTACGAGCCTGAAGATGACGCGTTTTCTTTTGTAGAACTCGAATTTCACGGTCTAACTTTTTGACAATGCGCTTGGCATTGGTTCGTCTTTTCTTGAGAGCCTTGTTCTTTCTTTCTGCTCGTCGGATTTCGCGCTGTAGGTGATTTTTTTCATTTTTTGCCTGAATGGCTTGATTTTCAACGTCGTCAACTTTGGCCTGAAGCTGTTGAACTTGATCCTGTAACTGATTGTGACGACTGCGAACTTTATCAGCTTCTTTACGCTTCTTACGGGCGAATTGGGCACTTTTATCATAACGGTTAGAGAGACGTTCAATGCGTTTTTTATTGCGTTGATTTTTACTGCGCAGAGAGCGTGCTTCTTTTTCTAGGCCACGGGCCTCTTGTTCGAGCTGTTGGCGCTCTTCGAGAGCTCGTTTTTCGTGGCGCTCTTGGTCGAAAAGTTCCATTTCCTCAGTTTCTAGTTCGAGGTTTAACTCATTGATATCTTCGTTGAGATTTTTTGTTTCTGTAGCTGCAAAAAGGGGTGCGCCCAACGTCACCATTAGCAGCAAAATCAACAGCTTTTTCATGTTCTATGACTCCTTGTTTTAACAAACGTTCTATGCCCTTTTCAGGAGCAATGTCGGTGCCGTTGAAAATGCTTTTATTTGGATCTGAGGGCTTGAAAATCTGACTTTTAGGGGTTGAGTGACAAATATGGGAAGCGGGTGTAGGAAATGTATCAACCCTAAGAGTGAGGCTTAAAAAATGATGTATTTTCTAACGTTTATCCGTGGAGTTGTGATGATGTTCTATATCACCATAGTCACAATTATTTGCTCCACGGCCTCCATGATTTTGGCTTATGTGTTTCGTGCTCCCAATTTTGCTTGGGAAATGGACCGTTGGCTTTGGGGGAAAACCATTCTTTTTCTAACAGGGGTCCGTTGGGAGCTTCGTGGTGAGAAGAATCTGCCACCAGCAGGTCAGGGGTATTTATACTTGTTTAATCATACCAGCTATATGGATATTATTGCCATGATTACAGGGCTGCCGACAATTCCTAGATTTGGGGCTAAAATTGAGCTTTTTAGGATCCCTTTTTTGGGGCCAGCTATTCGGGCTCTGGGAAACCTTCCCATTGCTAGGGAGAATCGGAGTCAGGTTTTAAAGCTCTATAAAGAGACCGAGGAACGTGCTCAAAAAGGGGAGTGTTTTGCTTTGGCCCCTGAGGGTACAAGGCAATCTGGTGGAGTGTTGGGGCGTTTTAAAAAGGGACCTTTTATTTTTGCTTTGGGGGCAGGGATTCCAGTGGTTCCTCTACTTATTGTTGGAGCTGAGCAGATTCAGCCCAAGGGGTCTTTTTTAATGAACGTAGGCCATTGTTGGAGTCGGCGTTTGGTACTACAGATTCTAAAGCCTATAGATGCTAAAAACTACTCCGAAGAAACTATTACAGAATTCCAAAATGCTGTTCGTGAAGAGATGGCTGCCGAGTACGAGCGTATTCAAGCAGAGCTAGGTCTATAATTTCAGCTTATGTCCCATCGCAGTGCAGCCCACAAAGTAAGTCGATATGTTGGAAAACCCAGGGCTCAAAGCTTTTGCCGCCCTCTTCTAGGGAGTGAACAACAGAGTCCAAGACCTCAACAGCTGTTTTTTCAGAGATGACGATGTGAGGCTGTGGGTGAAGAAAGACGATACCTGGGCTAGGTGTATAGGTGTAGTTAATGTTTTTCATGTACGAGCGAACATCATTCCAACTTTGGGGGCTCATTGGTACTGAGTCATTAAGATGGCCTGCTTGGGCAGGACTAGTAACCATTAAAAGAGCTATAAATAAGGTTACACAAAATAAGTAATTTTTATTTAAAATAGATTTTGTGAGCATCTTAGGCCTCCCATGTGATCAAAGTGACACCTCTCTTTGTTAAAAGCAAATGGTGTTCCATTTATTTATTGCTTTTAAACTGGTCCCCTTAATTGCGGACGCTAACGGCTTCTACTATTTGTAGACTGGCAAAAATTTCAAGCCACACTCAAAATATACTAAAATACTCTCTACCTTCAGAAACTTAGAGAATCATATCCGCAATTAAGGGGACCAGTTTTTACATATCCAAACCCATGGTGCTTTTTGACCCTATTTTTGAAGGTGGAGCCAAAGAGCACCATAAGATATAACTCTATCTGTTAAAGACGGGGCGGCTTGTTATGTAAGCTTTATCAAATGAGCTTGAAATTGCCCCCATTGTCTTAAGGAGGCCTGAAGCTGTAGTTTGGCCAGTTTTAACTCAGTTCGAATTTCTATAAGTTTCTGGTGCGAGGCCGCCTGCTTTTGGTATTTCAGCTCTTTATATTCCGCTTTTAGTTCTAAAAACTGTTTTTGTGCATTTTCTAGGTTGCTGGAGAGTTGATCCAGTTTTTGTCGCCATTGGATTTTATAAGTGGGAATCAATGCTTCTGCTTGGGAGCGGTCCTTTTGAATGCGAGCTTTGAGGATCAGTTGTTCATTGGTTTTTTTTAGGTTGAAGGCCATTCCCAGCTTTTCGTTGATCTTGATAGCCCATTTTGTGGGGTCCCAGTGATACCAGCGAATACCATTTCTGTAGTCTGTGGCAAATAGATGATGAAAGTTATGATAGCCCTCACCAAAAGTCAAAAATGCAAGAATAAGGTTGTCTCTGGCCGTATTGTCTGTGGTGTAGGGCTGTTTTCCCCACCAGTGGCAGGCAGAGTTGATTAAAAATGTGCCGTGATGAAGGGCTACAATTCTTAGGCAAGCCCCCACTGCCAATCCCCCCAAGGCAGACCCCATTATCCAGCCAATCAAAGTGGGAAGAAAGAATCCCATGACAATAGCAATAGGGAGATAGTGTTTGTGCTGGAACATCACGATAGGGTTTTTTTCAAGATCTCGACCGTAGGCTCTTGCTTCTGGTGGCCAGTCTTGTTTGTGACACATCCAACCTATGTGAGCGAACCAGAAGCCTTTGTTAATAGAATAGGGGTCTTTTTCTTTATCGGTATAACGATGATGTAAACGGTGATCCACACTCCACTTATAAATTGAGTTTTGGAAGGCCGCAGCTCCAAATAAAGCCAAGAACCATTGTAGAGGCTGGTTAGCCTCATAGGTTTTGTGTGACCATAGTCGATGGTAGCCGGCAGTGATAGACATGGCTGTGAGAGAATAGAAGGTAATAAAAAGTCCCACCATTCCCCAGGACAGCCCGTCAAGGTAGATATAGAGCGCTGTTAAAAGTACAGCCACTACGGGAAGAATTATAAGAAAAAGTGTTGGCACCCAGTCGAGACTGCGTTGATCAATGCTGCTAGTATTGGAAAGTAATTTGGGCATAAGTAGGGTACTCCAAATGAAAAAACATGATAAAATAGCTCATTCCCTCATTGTAAGGCAGGGTGAAGGAATTATAAGTAAAAAATCAGAATCTGTCTTATTTTTGACAAAGGCTTCGCCCATATGTGTCGAATTTTTGGTTTTCGTAGTGTGATTCAAAGTCAGGTGCACCAGAGCCTTGTTCATGCGGATAATGCTCTTGGACTTCAGTCCCAGGATCATCCTGACGGTTGGGGTGTGGCCTATTATGTTTTGGGAGCGCCCCATGTGGTGAAATCCTCTACGACGGCTCTGCAAGATAGCATGTTTCAAAAAGTCTCCGGAGTTGTCTCCTCAGAAACAGTGATCGCCCATATACGAAAGTCCACTCAAGGTGAGAAGACAATCCTTAATACGCATCCTTTTCAGTTTGGTCGATGGACGTTTGCTCATAATGGACACATTCCAGATTTTCAAAAAGTCAAACCTCAGTTGAAACAATGGGTACTTCCTAGGTTTCGGCGATTTGTACTCGGGGAAACAGATAGTGAATGGTTATTTTATCTGATTATCTCGCACTTATATGGTAACAACCAACAGGTCGCCCATCGAGCCATTACCCTGGATAGGTTAGCTGAGGCTGTGCACTCAGCTCTCAATCAGGTGAGAAATCTGATTGGTGAGATTTCTAACGTTGATGTAGAAGGGGATCTCTCAAGAAACTATCTGACTTTTGTTATGACTGATGGTGAAGCTATGGTGGGATTTCATGGGGGAAAGAGTCTCTACTATTCTACCTATAAAAAACACTGCTCTGAAAGAGGGACCTGCCCCTCTTTTGCGCCAGAATGTGAGGCGGCCACGCAGACAGGGTTTGTCAATCATCTGATCTTTTCTAGCGAACCGCTTTCAGGTGAAAACGTATGGTTAGAGATGAAGTCAGGTGACCTGATCGGTGTAGATTGGCGAATGAAATTGCAACACCTCTAGCAGGCCTACTCCACTTGTCTAGAGTAACTGTTGAACTGTTTGAATAATTTTGGCTCTTCTGGCAGTGATTTTTTTGCAGAGTCGGGAGACAAAATCCTCAAAGTCTTTTTCAGAATTATGCAGATGTTGGTCTGCGCGAAATTCTGGATACCGTTGAGATCTCCATGTTTTGGCAAAGGCTTGAATGGCATCGACGACGGCGCTGGGGGAGAGTGTCGGCCAGTGGTGCTTGAGTTTTTCATAATGATCCTCTGAAATAAACCATTCTTCATGAAAGGACTGAAACGTATCGGCAATAGACCTTTCTCCAGGGTAGACCAGGTAGATCATTTCGGCGAGGTCTATTTCGGGCACTTGGTCTGAGAGTTTTGGTTCCTTTTTCATGTAATTAATAAGCATTGGTCCAATCAAACCTGTGAGGCTGTCAATGTCAGTAGTAGCTTCAAAAGCAAAAAGAAATTCATAAAAAGAGATAGCCTTTTTGGTCTCTTCAGAATCATTTTTATGCTTCTCCTTTAAATATTTAAAAAATTCCATTTGAAATTCAACTGCGGCAGCTTTGTAGTGGAGAATTTCTTTGGGAAGAATGATCGAAGAGGTATGAAAGCTTAAATCATGAATCAAATGATTGCCAGATTGTGCAATAGGAATTCCCAAGTTGTTGACATATTTTTCAATGTAGTCCCTGACTTTGACATTGTTATCGTTGCCAGTGGCATAAAAGTGGATAGGTATGCCAGGCTCTCCTTGCTGTTCTAGGGCTTTATTAACTTTGATGAGGGCTGTGTTAAATTCTATTTGATTAGGAACCGTCATGTATGATGAGTTGATTTTTTTAAAACCAAAAAATGCAGCAGCCTTAGGACCAAGAATTTCAATGAACCATCTTGGATCACCTTGAGGGTCAAAGCCAACAGTCTTGTTGACAGACCCCCACTGAGCTCCATCACGTCGTTGAATGAGAAATAGTTTTCCTCCATGCTGACCGGCGACCTCTTGAACAACGTCCACTGTAGGGGTTTCAATAAGTGATATATCCACGAAGCTGTCAGCCTCACCAGGGGACTCGGCTAATTGACTCACCTGTTCGAAGAAAGTAGCGCAACGGATTTCTGTATCTTGGCTACCGGAGCCTGCTGGTGCGGAAAAAGTCCAAAAGAGAAGCAATAAATAAAAGAGAGTCTTCATGGTAATATCTGACATATGCAGTGATTGTACCGTTCTAAGTTCTGAAATTCTCTTTTGATTTCAAGAAAGACTACAATTTTTGACAGTCAGCTGTTGTATCTATTGACAGAGAAGGGCGAGGGGTACCCCCCTCAATAAGATCAAGAACGCACAGCGGACCAGCGCTTAAGCTGCCATTGGGTGTGAGCTGTAGCAGCTCGATTTCCCTTGGAGTCAAAGATTTCTGTTATCATAGGAATCCAAATTTCCTCATCACTCAGTTTTGGCCAATTCTCCTTTGGCTTTCGAGCCACGCCTTTGACTTGTCCACGTACTTGTTTGTGATACTCGACTTTAAGCTCACTAATAATCATACGGTAGTCCTCGGGGCTGTAGTTTTGAGCTAATAAAATTCCTGCGGGGTACTCGCCAATTAAAGCTAGGAAACAGGCATGAGCACCTCCCACGTGGTTTCGGGTTTTCCAACCTGTGGCCGAGGTGACTTCAACACAATCTGGAGATACAGACCTCAACCTTAAGCCCAAGGTCAAGTTGAAGGGAATGGCTATATTAAATATGTTGTCGAGCACTTTTCTTCGAAGAAAATCACTGGGGATTTTTTCTGTATATTTGAAGATATCAATTTTCATGGATTGTCTCCTTTTATTGTGGAGTTTAAAGAACTCAGGGC
The DNA here is from genome assembly GCA_030432925.1 of Bdellovibrionia bacterium. Taxonomy (GTDB): domain Bacteria; phylum Bdellovibrionota; class Bdellovibrionia; order Bdellovibrionales; family UBA1609; genus JABSOQ01. The sequence goes on from JAUILT010000096.1 coordinate 10,492, forward strand.
CTGTTCGTACTCAAGAATAAATTTTTCTATGATTTCCGTAACGCTCAACTCACTATTGATTAAGCCCACACTCTGGCCAGCACTCCAAACAGTTTTCCAGGTGGGTTTGTCAGCTGCGTTTTTTAGGCTTTTCATACCTGCCAGATGAATGAGTGGGACAATATATTTTTTTGTCACCGAATTTTTCTTTAACTCTTGAATCAGCCAGGGTAGATCTGTGCCCATTTTTTTAATATATTCGGTTTCAATAACAGATGCAGGAGTGCCTGAAATTCTGGTGGACATGACAATGTTTTCAGGGTTGGCATCAATAATAGCTTGTTTGTAGTTCTGTTGAACGGAAGCCTCTTTACATGCAATAAAGCGAGTGCCAACACTTACGGCAGAGGCTCCAAGAGCCAGTGCTGCAGCCATAGTGCTCCCATTTGCAATACCTCCTGCTGCTATAACAGGAATGTCCAGTTTATTTTTCAGCCAGGGAATAAGGACAAGAGGGGAGACAGGGCCGGCATGTCCTC
>JAUILT010000097.1 GCA_030432925.1 Bdellovibrionia bacterium
CATATAAAAGAAGACAGCCGCAAAAATGAACAAGCCCAACACTGTTTGAAACCAATAAAAAGTGACGATATCCCATCCCATACCGCCAATCTCACCAGCAAGAAAAAAAATATCCAGAGTGACTCGTTTACCAGAAAAGTGGATGAGTTCCCAATCCCCTACATTGAACCCGATAAAAAAACAATTCACCAAAAATAGCCATGCCAGAGCAGCTCGGCGAAAGGCTTTTGAACATTGCCATGACTGAGGCAGAAGCATCAGTACCAAAAACAAAGGAGCATTCAACCAAAAAATAGAATAGATATCAAAACGAGTGCCATGAACAAAGGCAAATACCAACTCTTGCCACTCTACGGAACTCAAACGATGCCTATTGAAAAAATAAAAACATCCACGTAAAAACTGATAGACCAACAACAAAAATACAGAAATCTTGAACACGGCAATAATGTTGGCTGGTGGGCGTAAGAATGAGAGCTTATTCCTAGTCATCTTCACACCTGAGAGCCTATACCAAAATAGACCTTGTCGCGAGGATTTTCAGTCTGAGAGAAGAGCACTAATACTCACGACACGCTTGACAATAGAGCCTCCTAAGACTAGAGTGAGCGGGGAGGTCTACATAATATGCCTGGTAACTTTCAATTTATTGGTTTTGAACCGACAGATGATCTAAAAACCTACTCCAAAGAGATTTTCTGGTTAGTGGAGGACAAGGCTCCCAGCCAATCGGCTCAGTCGGCTCGCCTCTCAAAAGTAGACGATACATTTTCTGCACACATTAAAATTCACTCTAGCTCGGGTGTTTTTGAGGCGGATGCCAATGATCCCGACGCTCGAGTGTGTATTGAGCAGGTTTATGCAAAAACAAAAAGCCTTTTAAAAACCTGGGCTAGAAGTCGCGGAGCCTTTCTCGGCCCCAAAAAGGTCAAGGTTTAAATACTGATCTAGCCTGGGCTTTTCAATTTTTTTGAAACTGATTCTGTTACGAAAGTTTTCAAATGATGAACAGAGGTTTGACAGTTTTTGCAACTCTTTGATTTTCCTCTTTAATCTATGTCTTTTTTTGATAATTGACTCAATCCGCCAACAGGCATTTCCGATACATTTTCATGCACCTACAAAAATGGGGATGGACTTTATGTATCTTTACGATAGGCTGTGCTGGTCCGAGCACCCCTTTTGGCCATGTGAAATCCCTCACTCCAGTGGCACAGGTTATTGTTCCTCAGAAAAATAAAAAGTTGGCCTCTCTCCAGTTGATACCCAGTCAGTACTTACAAACTTCAAAACCTGTCTCTTTGTCACTATCTCCAGACCGCCAGGTACTTCATGACCCAATGAATCTGACTGTAGCCATTAATGATCGCAAAGGCATCAGCCATCAATCTAAACTTGTAGTCACATTCAATGGCCAAAAAGTGAAAACCATAACAGATATTTTTATTCCTCCTGATGATCGCAGTAAGGGGTATTTCACATTTCGAAATGTGCGATTGCGCGATGATCGCGAAAATCAGATATGGACCTCTTACATCCGTACTCAAAAAGATCTGCCCATCAGTACAGAACTACTACCTCCTGATTGCTCTCTCGATCAAAAACAAAACATAAACCATATTGGAGATTTTGAAACTCCTGAAAAAACCTTAAGAGCCATTGAGAGCTTGGCCTCTCGTAGCCACCTAAACCCCTCTCTCATTACGGGAGTTATTGCTCAGGAGTCTGCATTTAATCCTAAGGCCATTAGTTGGGCAAAAGCTATTGGGTTGACTCAGGTGACCCCCATTGGAGATGAGCAGATTCAAGACCAGTTCCCTGACTGGCCAAGGTCTGAAAGCATTAAGAGACTTCCCGCCTCAGTTTTAAAAACCATGATTATCTCAAATCGCCTAACGGCTTTAGACGACTGGCGACTTGATCCAGACAAATCCATTGCCGGAGGGCTTGCATTAATGAACTACATGAAAGCTTATTGGCAAAGAAACGAAGCATTGCAGGTTCTTAACAAAAATATGCCCAACCATGAACCTGACCTAACCTCTCTCACATTGGCCAGCTATCATAGTGGTCCCGTTCGGGTTCGGCGAGCCATTGTTGAGAAAGGAGCTGATTACCTAACCAGTACTGACCTCAAAGAGGCCAACCGCTATGTTCGTAGAGTCAAAAGTTACTGCTATCATTTTTCCAAAGGGACTGACCGATGAGAAAACGACCATGGACATTTGTCCTCACATCTCTTGTTTTTGCCAGCATTGCCCTATCGTTTCCCTTACAGGTAGCCTTTCTTTATGGGCATGGCTTGCAAGAGGCTTCTTTGGTTTTTCAAAAGTTGACCCCCTTGAACTGGAGCTGCATGACTTGCCTGGCAGTGCTTTCTGCAATGGCCTGGAATGGAACTCGGTGGATTTACGTGGGCATTCCTATCACCATGGCCGTGGTTGTTTGGAATAATTTTCTGGTCGGCTACTGGGGATATGACTACTCATTGGCGACAACATTTTACTCCAGCCTGGCATTTTCCATCCTATGTCTATTTCCATTTCTTCCTGATTATGCTGCTGTGATTCAAAACCCTAAACTGCGTTGGTGGATGGTCGCCGCTCGTAAGGAAATTATGATTCCTGTTTACATCACTCAGGGACGGGGTCAGCAGTTTCAGACAAAAACCAGAGACATCTCTAAAACTGGGGCGTTTATAGAGTCCCGCCAAGAGAGCCCAAAACTAGGAGAAGTTCTTGATCTCAACTTAAAAATCAATACACTTCAGCAACTTCAGTTAAAAGCTGAAGTTGTGCGATTTCACAAAGATGACAACTCGGGCTTTGGCGTGAAGTTTCAAAATATGGCTCCCCCTGAAAAACGTATGCTTGATAAATATCTACAAAGTCATTGATGAGGCCGAGAACCTCCCCGAAACCAGAACTCCTCACTGAGCAAAAGGAGACTCGAAGCACCCAGAGATATCGGAGCTACCCAGAGAGCCTTCCCAATGCCATAGTAGTCCGTAAGAATTCCTACCAGAAAATGCATACCAACCACTGTCAAAGAAGCAAAGGCCATGGTGTAGGCCATACCAACGTGGGCTTGAGTTCCAAAACGTTTTGATAAAAAATCCATTGCCGCAGGAAAAAAAGGAGCCATAGTCAGAGCTGACAACGAAAGAAACCAGGGGGAGAGCATCAACCCCGCTGAAGTTAAAACTGCAGAGCCCCAAAGACACAGCTGCAACAACCATTTCGTTGATAGACCTTCCAATTTAGCAAAGGCAAAAAGCATTCTAGAAAAAAATAAACAAAGAAAAAAGACCATTAAGTAAACTGTGGCATTTTCAGGTGGAAGACTGAGGCTTCTCTGCACTAGAACTACCAAACGAGAGGAGACTGAGATTTCAGCAACTAGATATATGCTCAATGATACTGCCAAAAACATCTGACGTTTTCTCACAGAACTCGCTAAGTCATTGGAGTGGACCTGCTGCGACACCTGCTTTTCAGACCATTTTGGAAAAGGTGCTAAACTCAATAAAACTAAAACCGACGCCGGAATAATTACTGAAAAAAGAAAGATCCCCTGCCAATGAACTCCCAAAGAAAATAAATATCCAGCAACCAATGGAGCCAGTAAACTCGCCAACCCGTACATGCCATGAAGTCCAGAAAAGATCTGCCTCTGGTAACTTGGTCGCACCGTACTACTAATGGCCACATTTTGAGCTACAGAAATAATTCCAAAACCTATTCCAAACAAAGTGGCTTCACATAGAATGATATAAAAACTCTGCGTACATCCGAAACTAAAGGTCGCCAAGCCCATAAGAGCCAATCCCACTCTGAGCATAAATACGGGCCCTCGTTTTTCTATCCAGGAGCGACAAAATAAACTGGATAAAAATGCAAAACTCGAGGGGATCACAAAAAACCAGGAAGCTTTAGAATCTGAAAGTGCCAAGTCTCGGATAAAATCCTCAAAAACAGCCCCTCGGGTATTATCCATAAACCCTAAAGATAATAAACATAAATAAGCAAAAATCACATAAAGCCAATAGCGAGGCTCCGAGACTATCTGTTTTGACATCGACCACACCAAAACGTAGATCGACCAGCGATCCTTTTTTTTCGAATTCCAGAGCCACAAACTCGACATTCCTGCTCATCTCTTCCGTAAACCATAAGCTTCTGCTGGAAATACCCCTTGCTCCCTCCCGCTGCTCTAAAGTCTTTAATAGTTGTTCCCCCTTGGGCCATCGCCTCGCTCAGAACTTCGCGAATAGCTCTCACCAAATTCTGACAACTTTCTCGGCTCAACCTCCCAGCCTTGCCTGTAGGACGAAGTCCTGAGCGAAATAAAACTTCCGAGGCATAAATGTTTCCGATGCCCACCACAAGACGCTGGTCCATAATAAAGCTCTTCACAGACGTTTGCTTTTTTCGGCTGTTGACAAACAAATACTCTGCATGAAACGTCTCTGAATCCAAAGGCTCCGGGCCTAAATGAGAAAACCATCGTGATAGCTCTAAATGGCCTGCATCCACAAAATCAAAAAAACCAAATCGACGAACATCATTATAAATAAGAACTTTTTTATGTCCCAGCTCAATAAAGAGGTGATCATGAGGCCTTTTCGTTATGGCTCTATTTTCATCGAGCCGCCAGTTTCCGGTCATTCCCAAATGGCATATAAAGTCCTGTCCACTGGTTTCAAAAACTAAATATTTAGCTCGCCGATAAATATTCACAATACGCTGACCAGAAATTTCTTTACAAAAATTGCGAGGCCAAGGAAACCTCAACGACTGGCTTGATCGATGAACATTCCCAATAGGAGTATTGATAGACTCAAATATCTGGAGAAGCCCTTTTTGGATGGTCTCAACTTCGGGTAGTTCTGGCATTTTTAAGTTATCCTATTGAAATCATTCAACTTTATTTTTGAAAAACCGGCGAGGTCAGCAAAATACAGCAGATTTATCATTTTACCCTCTCCAAGTGAACCGTATTATTTCTGACCAGAGGTTTAAACAAAGCTTCGAGCATAAAATAAGGCTTGAACAGGTTCATCACTAGTGATACACTTTAACATAAAGGACTCTTAACTGGGAGCTCATTTATGCCCACAAAAAATCCAAGATTAAACGTTGTGGTCAACGAAGAGATTTATAAAATTATAGAAAAGCTCTCCTCTCAGGAAGGAAAATCTATGTCTGTAGTCGCAAAAGAGCTTCTTGAAGATGCCATTGATAAGCATGAAGACCTTTTGCTTTCTGAATTCGCCGAGGCCAGAGAAAAAACATCTAAGAAAACAATCCCACATGACAAAGCCTGGAAGTGAAGCATACTCTTTAGAGTACTTGGATCACGTCGTCGAAGACGACATTCCCAAACTCCCAAAAACCATGAAAATCAGAATTAAGAGAGCCATAGAGGCTCGCCTAACCCTCGACCCTGTGGGACTTGGCAAACCGCTTCGCTACAGCTTCTCTGGGCACAGACGGTTGAGGGTCGGAGATTATCGTATTATTTATAGGATTGACCCGGAAAAGAAGGTCGTTACCATTGTTGGGATCAAACATCGAAAAGATGTCTATGAGTAGCACTCTGCTCTGCGCCCCTCAATGCTGCTATTCCCGCGACCGAATCCTTCTTGGAAGCTAGCTGAACGCTTTGACACTCTGAAAATTCGAAAGACACAGAGTTAAAATACACCATTTAAGCATATCTTCACGATCTCAGAGGTCATATGAGCAATTTTACTCTCATGACATTGGTTTTGAAAAAATTCATCGTTTTTCTTAACTTAAGTTAATGAATATTTATTTATCATGGACTAATACTTTTCCACACAATGAGGAGGGTTAAGAATGCAAAAAATATTAGTTTTAACTATTTGTTTATTTTCTTGTGGTGTTTGGGCTGAGGACTACGCATCTGAAGTGAAAGAAAAGTTGGAAAACCCTATTTTCAATCAAGGAATTATCAACTCACATAACATAGACACAATAAATTCACTCGGACGAAACTATGCCCGCCAAAATTCAATAAACCCTGGGTGGCTGGGGCTTTTCAGGCGATATAACTCCTCTGAGACTATGCAATACCGCACGATTCTTGAGACATTTCGGACCTCCAGCATGATGATCTTTGAATTCGACGACGTGGAGATCTTTGATTGGAAAAATATTAGCGTTGACCATAAAAATGATGTCAATTTAAGAGCTTCCGTGAGCGCTCTTGCTATTGATACGACTCATATTTTAAGAGAAGATTCGCCTGTATTTTTAATGTTGCTTTCTAATCAACATGTAATTTCAGATTACCTTTCCAATCCCGCATTGAAACAGCTGGTTAAAAGAGGAGCCGTTGTTGCAGTCATGGAGTATCCAGGATATGGTATTTCTGTTGGACAAGCTGGAAAGCAATCTTGGCTGGAAGCAGTATCCAACTCTGTTAATATCCTTCATGATATCACTGGAAAAAAGGTATATTTGGTCGGTCACTCTATAGGTGGTCCATTGGCATTAGAAGCTGCAGCCCAGCCACAAAATGTTGAGTTTGTTGCTGGTGCTATTTCATATGCTGGATTTACTAATGTTTACGAGATGGCAAAAGATCATGTCACTAGCCCAGCATTAAAGTTCTTTAGCCAACCTATCACTTGGTTGACTGCGCGCAATCATAATTTTAACGGTGTTCAAATGGAGGCACTGGCCAGACAGGAAACTCCTGCCCTTATTCTTCATGGCGAATATGATGGTGCTGTGACTCCGAGACATTTTTATATGTATAAACAAAATATTATAGAGACCTTAGAGAAATATCCCTCTGCTAAACTGGAGTCTATGCTTTTTGAAGATCATTACCATGATGAAATTAATAACTTTATCTCTATCATGCCAGAAAGTTTTAACGTTGTTTGGGATAGAATTTTTGAGTTCGTAAGTGAAATCGAGTTTAAATCAAGCCAATTCTCTCATCAGAGATAGTATGAATTATTTTGATGTCAAAATTTTCTTGAAGTCTTATGGAGAAATTCCAAAGGCGGACTGGGAATTGGCTAGTCCATTTTTAGTAAAAGTTGAAGTTTCTCAAGGGGATTATCTATTCGAGGAGGGAGACGACTGTGACCTGGTTGGGATTATTTTGGAAGGACTCTTCATGGTAACCTATCTAAAAACGGACGGAACAAAAAAGATAAAAAGATTTATAACATCTGGCCAAACTATCTCTCCGATGCCTTCAATAATTAAGAAAAGCGGAGCCTCTTATAGTGCAGAAGCTCTTGGTAAATCCAACCATGTTGTCTACTTTCATTACGATGATCTCAACAAAATCATGAATAAATCCCATTACTGGGAGCGTGTTTTTCGCATAGGACTACAAGAGGCCTTGGTTGAAAGAGAAAACCGAGAATACGAACTATTTATGCTGTCTCCTGAAGAGCGATATAGGTCCTTTTTGAAACGTTATCCAGGCCTAGTAAGCGAGCTACCTCAGTATTTGATAGCATCTTATATTGGAATTTCTCCTGTTTCTCTGAGCCGGATTAGATCCAGAACTTAATTTCAAATCTTATAGAGGTCTTATGAAGTTAATCCATAAAATTCAACTTATCTATTTTCTCGTCAGAGGAGTAATCAGCTACCAAAATGTTTCTTATTCTTTAAAGGCAGGAGAGGTCCTTCGCAAATCTGGTCTGCTAGCAGAATCTTTGGATCGCTTGAAACAAGCTTCAAATAAAAGTTGCCTTTTTAAGGAAGAGAACACAGACCAGATTTTCAACCTGAATTCAGAAATAAATAAAAGTTTACACGAAGGTAGTCTCGGTTTTCTCTATTTTAAGTATCTTGATAAAAATAATTTAAATCCAAACGATTTGACAGTAGTTAATAGTTCAGACGAAGCCTCTCAACTGGAAAACCGAGTCCGGAAAACTCACGATCTATTTCATCTTGTTTTAGGGTTTGATACCTCGATTGCTGGTGAATTGGGTATTCAGGCTTTTCTGCTTCGTCAATTTGCTTGGCCTTTTGCCTTGGTTGCTATTGGTGGGGCATGTTTTGTTACAATTTTTAAATATCCAAACGACATATCAGAGAATTTCAAATCAGTTATTGTAGGGTGGCAGATGGGAGCTACCGCAAAGCAATTGATCATAGTAAATTGGGAGGATTACTGGGCATTGTCTTTAAATGAGGTCAGAGAACGCTTGAGTATTTTACCCCCTTCAAAATTGCACGCTTGACCCTAGAATCATGGCCAGGTTTTCACACCTGGCCTGTGCTTTTCTGATGGCTCAACCTGCCTGAGCCTTGGCGACCAGATCGTCGCCGGAATCAAGGGTTTAAAGTCACAAACACAAAACCTTAATTACTATTTTTTTCAAAAAATATTGGGTACTCGGCAGATATAATTCTCCCCTCTGGCGGTTCGGGAAAAATCCATGAGACTAGATGACTCAGAAGGCAATCGTGCACGGCTTTATTTTTAAGGGTCGAAGATTCATTGATTCTTGCTTTTTCAACTTTTCCACCCTCAGAAATATGAAAGGCTAATTTCACGACACCTTCTATCGATGGGTCTGCCGCCAGAGCTTTTTTATAGCAGTTTTGAATTATACTACTATGTGATCTAAAGACATCTCTCATACCTTCCTTATTTGGGCTATCAGCAAAGGAAAAAAAGGGTAAGGCTACAAAAATTATCAAGAGTGGTTTCATCTAATATCCTTTGATAAAAATCGACTTAGCACTTGAGCGAATCCTTGTCACTAATCCAATCCCCAAATCGAAAATATGGGCATTTGGGCTCTGGCTTGCTGATTTTAGCTTATTTCTTGAATAATCATAGGAGCCTAGGCGACCTAAAAGTCCAATAATGCGGCCTCAGTGACCCCTAGGAGCTTCGCTAGAGTTCTCAGCGTGGTTGCCTTGGGATCGCTCTTTCCAGCCAATATATAGTTGAGAGTGGCCCTTGAAATGTGATCTCCGGCCTTATTCACCCAAAAATCATAGGGTGAGGAGTAACCTTTCTTCTTTATGAGGCTTTCAATATGCTTCCCTAGATCTCTCAGCCACTTTTCGTTGGCTTTACTTTTACTGACGCTACGCAATTGCACTCCAATAATCTTTACCTTGCCCAATGTATTGTACGGAGTTACATTAAGCCGAGCGTCCAATGCATTGGACGTTTAGAAAAAGAAGTTTATGTGAAAGACTTGAACCAATTTTTGAAGGAAATGCGAATAAAGAACGGCCTCAAGCAATGGGATGTTGCGCGCCGCTTAGGGTATGAATCACCTCAGTTTATCTCTAATTGGGAGAGGGGAATATCTGAGCCACCTCTTCACAAATGGAAAGAGGTGGCCCAAATTTATGGAATTCCAAAAAACGAAATTACTAAAAGGCTGATCGCCAATTATAAAGAAAAGCTACAAAAATATATTTAAAATTTCAGATAATAGTCAGTGTTGGCTTTCCCGTTGGAGGAGTTGGTTCAAGAGTTTTTTTAGCATCTTCTTCAGCCTTCATCTCCCGTTTTTCCGCCGAAATACAGCCATGTGAACAACCAGCTATTTTTGCGATTTCTCTGTACTTCATACCTTGTTTTAGGAGAGCACGAATGACCTCGCTGGGTCTTGTTTTCTGGCGACCAATTTGCTTGCCCTGGGCGCGAGCATTTCTTAAGCCAGCTTGTACTCTCTGAGAAATCAATTCACGCTCCATTTGAGAAAGTGCTGCCAAAATACTGAACATAGCCACTCCCATAGGGGAGTTTGTCTCAATTTTTTCAGTAATACTGACGAACTCAGTATTAAAACTTTTAAACTCATTGAGTGCGTTAAGTAGGTGGGTCGTTGACCTTGCGAATCGGCTAAAAGCGAAGACAATTACCTTGGAGACTTCCCCACTTCTTACCGACTTCATTAAGTCGTCGAGAGCTGGGCGTGACGTCTTTGCGCCGCTTTGATTTTCATCTCTAAAAATTTTGTAGTTTAAAATGCCATTTTGCTCGCAATATTCTCTAAGGGCCTTCTCTTGAGCCATGAGGCCAGAGCTTTGGTGGTCTGTGGAAACTCTTAAATAAAGAGCGACGATCCGCTCACTATAGGGCTGAGTCATAAGAAACTCCATTTGTTAAGTGGAGCAGAGGGTTGAGTGCTCAATTGTAGTAAAAAGTAATTCTATTTTTTAAGTCCGTTATTTGGCTGCCTCCTTTCTTCTTTTCATTTGAATTCTATCTTGCTTCACTTTTTCTTGAATATCATAGCCAACCATCGCGTTTGTGTAGGCCCTCAGTGGCATCAGACCAGTTGATGCTTTTTGGTCGGTGAACTCGGCAAAATAAATGATGGTGCCCGTGAGACCACCAACTTTGACCAATGCCACAAAGACAAACCAGAATAGATCTACAAAGACTAACGCTAATCTCATCACTCACCTCCCCTATCTTGATTTTTCTAATCGGACGGCAAACTTATACCCCGCCCTTTTTACTGAATCTGTAAGGGCTAACTCGATAAACACTTTGGGCGAGTGCCCTAGTTTCTTAGCAATCTTCCCTGCCAGTTCAGGCGTAGGAATTCTTTTACCCGTTAAATACCCATGCAAAGATGGGGGCTTCATTCCCAACTTTTTTGAGCATTCGGCTAAACTTTCAAAATCCTCTTCTGCAATCGCCCGAAGGGCATCGCCAAAGGTGAGCTTTCCTAGTTTTTTCTCAAGCCTCTCCGAAGCGGCCATCTCCTTTTTAGTACTCATGGTTTGATACCTCCAATATCAAAATTTCGATGTTCTTATCTGTCTCTTCATAGATCAGTCGGTAACTTTTATTGAGTCTCACTGATCTTTGCCCCTGTCTCTTTCCTTTTAAGGGCTCATCAT